>WFYR01000062.1 GCA_015489955.1 Mesoaciditoga sp.
GCCGCAGCCTCAGCGATTTCTTCTTTTGTTATTATTCCTATTACATCCGAAATGGATGCGCACTTGCCATTCAAAGTTACGAGTGCAGTTGGACACTTCTTCTTTCTCATCTTTCCTATTATCCTGAACAATGTGTCATTCTCTTGCGCTATAACGTAATCTCTTGTCATAACCTGTTCAATCTTTACTTCTTTGTTCAATTGCCTGAGCAGGTATTTCATCGTAACCACACCAACAACTCTTTGGCCATCTTTTATCACAAAGCTTAATACGCCGGTTTCTCCATATTCTTGAAGCACCTCGTTTATTTTCATATCTTTTTGAACGCCTATCACACGCTTTTCCATAACGTCTTTTACACGTTTTACCAAGAGAATGTTCATATGGAAAACTTCTGGTATGAGATGACCACGGCGCGTAAGTTTTTTGGTGTATATGCTATCGGAAGAAAGCAATCTTCTAACACCATCAGCGATGGCGACGGTTATTATCATTGGTATGATGACGTTGTAATTTCTCGTCATTTCAAAAACCATGACTATCGAAGTTATGGCAGCCCCAGTTGTACCTCCTATTATCCCCGCCATTCCAACAACGGCAAAAGATGCGGGATTCGCGGAAAGATGTGGATACAACATGTTCAAAAACGATCCGTACATCGAACCCAAAGTGGCTCCCATGAAAAGGGAGGGAGAAAATATTCCACCCGACGCTCCAGAACCAAGAGTCAAAGAGGTAGCCAAAAGTTTTAAGAACGCCAATATCAACAACAAATACGGATTTAAAAGCATATTTGTTAAAACATCTTGAATTGTGCTGTATCCAACGCCAGCAACGTAGTAATGACCAGCGTATACGAAAAGAAGGTATATCAATATGCCTTGAGCCAACATTCCTATTGCATGTCTTGTGTAGTAATTTCCGGGCATTTTATCGAAGAAATCTTCAAAACCGTAAATGGATTTTATGAAAATGGCCGAAACAATTCCAATAAGCAAACCAAGACCTATGTATGTCAACAAGATATAGGGGTTTGTAAGCTGATCTTTCGGTATCGCAAAAGAAGGAATTATAAAAGAGGGGTTGTTCCCAAAGAAAATACGTCCTATGAAAGTTGCCGTGGATGTTGAAATGGCAATCGGAACAAATGTTCTGACACTGAGTTCCGGAACCATTAACTCTATGGCGAATAACAAACCGCCTATCGGAGTGTTAAAGGTAGCCGCGATTCCCGCACCGGCGCCAGCTCCTATGAGAGTTACCCTTTGCCAAGATGGCATTTTAACCCACTGTCCTATCATCGAACCGAAGGTTGAGCCTATTTGAACTATAGGTCCTTCACGTCCTATTGAGCCACCACTTCCTATTGAAAGCGCGGAAGCTACCGATTTCACAACGGCCACGATTGGTCTGATAACACCTTTGTTGTAATAAATCGCGTCCATAACCTCTGGCACGCCATGCCCTTTTGCTTCGGGAGCAAAATTCTTCACTAAAAAAGCCACACCAAGCGCTCCTGCTACCGGTACCAATATCACGTACTTACCCCATATTGAAGGAGCAATGTGCACGTTGGAGTTGTAAAAAAATGAGAACTTTCCGAAAAACATTTCATTGTGTATGAACGCTATCAAAGCCCTGAATATAACCGCTCCAAAACCAGCGACTATCCCGACGACTATCGCCAGCATGGAAAATTTAAATTGATCCAGATTTTCCTTTTTTTCTTTCAAATTGCTCCCTCCCGTTCGCTTTTCTTCGCTAAATTATATTCCGTGTGTGTAAAGAAAAAACACCTTTTACGGCAAGAATGGTAACAATAGATTTCCACAATTGTTTCAAAATTGTTCAAAAGCGTTTTGAACGATTACCCCTTAGGGGTATAATACATTTTGAAAATCAGTGAGTTTTTAACACAAAATAATGGGAACTTTTTCACAAAATGAGGTGATAGCGTGGAAAGAGTGGAAAGTTCAGCCGGTAGTCGTTATCTTTACGCTGTGGTCGTTTATTTCTTCTTGTGGATAGTCCTCACCTATCCCTTCTCCATCCACGAATGGGAAGCGGGTGCCGCGATAGCTCTTCTTGGTGCCTTGCTCACTTACAAACAGCTAAGTGTTTCCGGCATGAAAAATATCGAAAGGCTGGGAATACTCCTTTTCTGGTACTTACCAGTTTTCATTTGGGAAATGTTGAAAGCCAACTTACACGTGGCGGCAATCGTTTTAAACCCAAAGATGCCAATCAAACCTGGCATAGTCAAGATAAAGACAAATCTCAAGTCGCCAGTGGCCAAAGTGTGGTTGGCAAATTCCATCACCCTTACACCAGGTACTCTCTCAATGGATATTGACGGGCAGTACCTGTATATTCACTGGATAAAGGTAAAAACTAAAGACGTGGAAAAGGCAACTCAAGAAATAGCGGGGAGCTTTGAGAAGATCCTGGAGGCGATGTTTAAATGAGAATCCACATACCAACCGCAATATGGATTATTTGGTTCGCCACGGTCTCTCTGGCAACTGTATTGGCCACTTTAAGAGGTGTGCTTGGTCCTACCAATTCGGATAGACTAGTGGCTCTTGACAACTGGACAACCATAACAACAGGGTTCTGGATTATATTAGCCCTCTTTTTCTTTCAGTTCGTTCTTCTCAGCGTTGCAATGGTTTACGCCATTTTATCTTTCTTGGGTGGTTTGGTTATAGCCCGCTACCTGGAAAGGGGGCTTTGAGATGCTGGATGCTTTTTTAGGATGGCTTGGAGTTGTTTTTGTTTTCACGGGAGTTTTCTTTCTATTCCTTGGAGCGTTGGGAATATTCAGGCTTCCAGACGTGTTCAACAGACTTCAGGCTGGAACTAAAGCAACCACGCTGGGAGTCGTTTCCACTTCCATCGGAGTGGGATTGATTGCCAAAGGATGGATACTATTTGCCGTGGCTTTGGCGATTTTTCTTCTGATGACCAACCCGATTTCCAGCCACGCAATAGCGCGCGCTTCTTACAGAGTTGGTGTTAAAAAATACCCACAAACCGATCCGGATGAATGTGAAAAAAGAGAATGGAAGTTTCCAGAAGGGGGCGAAGAAAAATGATAATTTACGTCGCCACCCTTATAGTTATAGTCGTGATAATGCTAGCTCTCATAGCTGTTTTCTCAAAGAAATTACTTTCAGCCATAATAGCAAGCGGATTTGTGAGCTTGGGTGTTTCCGGATTGTTCTTCTTCCTTCAAGCTCCGGATGTTGCTATAACTGAAGCCGCAATAGGTGCGGGACTCTCAACGGCTATATTCATTATAGCCTTGAAAAAGGTCAAGAAGGGGGAGTCTAAAGATGAGGAATGATACTCCAGCCCTCGTAAAGAGGATAACGGCCTTGTCTTTGATAACCATTCTTTTAATTGGTTTCTTTCTCGCTTTCAAGGAAATGCCAAAGGGATCGGCCGTTAACGTTAATCAAAGAGTTTCAAGGTTGTACGTGATGAAAAACGTTGAAACGGCCACAAAAATGATGGAAAATGGTAAATTTTTCGCTAAAGGTATAAAGCCTTTAAGGACAGATGTTCCTTACACACCTATAACGTTTGGAAAGAGCAAAAATCTTGAAGACGGAGCTGCGAATGTCGTAACTTCCATTGTTGTTGATTACCGTGGCTTCGATACGCTTGGTGAGGTAACGGTGCTCTTTTTAGCGGCGACTGGAGTGGCAATGTTGCTGTTCGGAAAAGAGAAGAAAAGAAAGAATAAAACCGAACCAAGTTTGATAATGTACGTTGGAACAAGAATATCTTTTGCAATTATCTTCTTGTTTGGAATATACATATTTGTTCATGGACACTTAACACCTGGTGGAGGATTTCCCGGGGGTGCAGTAATAGCTTCAGGAATTCTTGGGCTTTTTCTTGGAAAAAATGGATACAAACCGAATCATTTGGGTTTAAAAGTGTTTGAATCCCTATCCGGTATGGCATTCGTCATAATAGGGTTAACAGGTTTGTTCAGTGTACATTCTTTCCTGGCAAATTTCTTGCCAACTGGCGTAATAGGAGATCTTTACAGTGCAGGGTTCATTGGCTTGATATACATCGCAATAGGAATGAAAGTTGGAGCAGAATTGTCAGCGGTTGTTAACTCCATGATCGTTGATGTTGAAGAGGAGTGGTCATGATGCAAGCGTTGCAGATATTCCTTCAAAATTGGATATATCTCATCGGTGCGATGGCGATTTTCGGAATAGGATTGTACATCACCTTAACGAATGAAAACATATTCAAAATCATAGTGGGATTGGACATAATAGAGAGTGGCACTAACCTCTTCATGACAGCCATAGCGTGGCATCCAAAAGCCGTTATGCCCATTTACACCGCAACCAACCAACTTGTCGTCAACGGAAAAGTTGTAAGCGCCGATCCACTTCCACAATCGCTTGTTCTTACCGCAATCGTTATAGGGCTTGGAACAACCGCTCTTGCCCTCACAATAGCGGTAAAAATATTTGAAAAGTACGGAACTTTAGACGTTAGAAAGATCAAGGAGGCGAAAAGATGAATATATTCAACAACGCAGCTCTGTTAATAGGTGTTCCACTCCTTTTCGCCTTTTCAATTCCGCTTTTTGGATTGATTTCCAAAGAATTGGCGAAATGGGTTACGCTGTTAACGATAGGATTTAACGCATCGTTCAGCTTTTACATTTTGTTTGCCCATAAATATCCTACGATGGTAGTGATGGGAAATTGGTTGCCACCTTTTGGTGAAAATCTGTACATCGGCCCGGTGGCCGCCTTTTTGGTATTCGTCATTTCAATGATAGGATTGCTAATAGCCATTTACAATCTATGGGCCATCAAAAAAGGTGATGTGATACGCTTCAGCGTTCTCTTTCTCATGTTCACTGCAGGTGCCAGTGGGATAGTGCTAACGGGAGATATTTTCAACCTTTTCATCTTTATGGAAATAACTGGAATATCCTCGTACGCTCTGGCCGCTTTTGGACCGGAAAGAAGGGCGTTAGGAGGGGCCTTTAAATTCTTGGTTGTGAGTTCAATAGGCTCAACCCTTTATCTGATGGGTGTTACACTCATCTACACCCAACTTGGTACTTTAAACATAGCTGAAATAGCGGCGAGAATAAATCAAACCACTCCAGGCCTTTTAACTTTCGCAGGAATCCTGATAATTTCCGGTTTGGCCGTTGAAGCCGAATTGTTTCCGTTTAACGGATGGGTTCCAGATACCTACACGGGTGCGATTAACGGTGTTTCTGCTTCTTTGAGCGGCATAGCGGCAATTTCAGCCGTTTACGCCCTGTTCAGAATAGCCATGACCGTCTTCGGAAAGAGCGGAGGCGCCTACGTTTCAACATATGGCAAAATCGATTTAATGGCTCTCATAGCCCTTCTCGCCACGGCAACAGTCATAATTGGAGAGCTTTCGGCTTTAAGTCAAAAAAATGTGAAGAAAATGCTTGCCTACTCTTCTATGGCACAGATGGGATTGATAGCAGTTGGCTTTTCAATTGGAAACAAGCTTGGCGTATACGGTGGAATATTCCAACTCGTAAACCATTCAATAGCCAAATCAATGCTATTTTTAATAGTTGGTGTTTTGGTGGCTGTTGGTGTTGGAGAAAACATAGACGATTTTAAAGGGTTATGGAAAAGAAATCCGTTCTTGACTTTAACTTTTAGCATTGGTGCTTTCAGCATGCTGGGTTTTCCGCTCTTCGGAGGATTTTGGTCTAAGTTTTCAATAGTAGCGGCATCCGTTCAAAGGGGCGGATGGTACGACTTCATTATCGGACTTGTTTTGTTCGCATCTGTTGTTGAAGCGTTTTATTATTTAAGAATAGTTGCTTACATGTTCGCATCGGACGTTGAGCTGCCAAAAGTTAAAACTCCAATAACACCGGCAATTCCAATATTCATACTTGCCGTTTCCATAGTAGCTATCGGTATATTCCCGCAAATAGTTGGCACCTTCTCAGCGCAGGCAGCGGGCGAACTTACCCACAAGATGAGCGGCTACATTTTGCACGTCATACCAAGTATAGCGGCACACTGATGAGGAGGTGTTGAGAGTATGAATTCAAACATAATATGGCTCGTGTTTACACCGCTGATCGGATCGGCGATTGCCGCAATCCTTTACAGAGTAAAATTTCTCGACAGGCTGGTCACGTTTTCAACCTTTGCCATAACACTTTTATTACTTTTCTCAGTACACGTTGGGCAAAGTTACACGTTTAATTTAAACTTCATGGGCAAAATTATACCGTTAAGTTGGAATGTCACGCATCTTTCAATATTCATGCTTTACATAAGCGTGGCGTTTGGAACACTTTTGACCTTCTATTCTTTAATGGATAAATCCCGTATGAAAGGTTTTCTCCTTTTACTTATATTAGCGGCCAACAATTGGATATTCACAACAAATGACATGGTAGGATTTTTCTTTGCATGGGAACTTATGGGATGGGCTTCAATTGTATCCGTTCTTGGCGGAAGAGATGAAAATTCTTCCAGACACGCTGCGCTTTATTACGCGATGATGAGCATAGCCGGATCGTATTCAATGTTTTTCGGTGTCTTCACACTGTGGAAACTGACGGGAAGTCTATCTATATCCACAAACGTCGCATACCTTTCATCGATAGTGGGAATGCATCCCTGGTGGGTGCTGGGAATAGTTTCCCTTTTCTTCGTAACGTTCATGATAAAAGCTGGAATCTTTCCATTCCACACTTGGGTACCTATGGCCTACGCTTATGCGCCCGATACGTTCACACCATTTTTATCAGGCGTGATGAGCAAGTACGGTATATACGGAATGTTGCTATTTTTGCCAATTTCTTTAATGGAAAAGGGCATGCCAGCCGCTTTTGGGCTTCCCTGGGTGAATTACATATTCATGTGGATAGGGGTAACCACAGCGGTCGTTGGAACAGTCCTTGCCTTCTTCCAAGATGACGTCAAAAAGCTTTTTGCTTATTCATCTTTCAGTAATCTTGGATACATAGTCGCAGCCATTTCCCTTTTCAGTTCAGTTGGAGTTACAGCCGGAATTTATCACGCTTTTAACCACTTACTGTTCAAGGGAGCGCTTTTCATAACGTTGGCAGCCGTTATTTCGAGAACTGGTACATCTAAAATGAGCGAAATGGGCGGTTTGTGGCGAAAGATGCCGGTCACATTTTTCACGTTTTTCATTGGCATAGCTTCGGCCGCCGGAATACCACCTTTCAACGGATTCGGTTCAAAATGGTTGATATACCAGGCAATGATCAAACAGCACCTTCCATTTGCAACCGTGATGCTGTTCTTAGCCTCAACGGGAGCTTTTATGTACCTGTTTAAAGCGTTTCATTCCGTTTTTCTCGGTCAACGTTCTGCCAGATACGACAATGTTAAAGAAGTACCGGTAGTAGGGCAGATTGTTGAATATCTTTTGATGTTTGCAATGATTTTCTTTGGCGTACAACCCGGTTACATTTTAAAACCAATAGGTGCGATAGTCAGTTCAATGGGATTGAAACCACTTCCAACAATGGCAAATGGATACGTTACGGGAATGTTTTCAAACGTCTACGTTCCTTTGATCAGCTGGTCTCTGGCCATAAGTTTCACTGTCGGATTCATCCTTTTCTTCATAAGTGCGAAGCACAAGTACGTTTCACAATCTGACAACTACACGGCCGGGCAGATTCCTGAAGAATGGAACTTGACTCCAGAAACATACCAATTTAGCTGGAAGTTTTACGAACCAATTGAAGGAATTTTCGCTCCTTTCTTCAGGATAAAGATCGATGGATTCTTTAGAGGATTGGCAAATTGGACGGCTGCCACCTCTTCGGCGATAAAGGAAATATTTGTGAGCAACGCTCAAATATACGCGTTCTTCGCCGTTGCCGGACTGATAATATTCGTGATAGCGGGGTGGGTAGCATGATCTTCCTTAAGTTATTAGAAGGAATAGGCGTTGGCTTACTTTCTCTTACAGTAGGACTTCTGTTCATGGGTTTAGCGAGAAAGATCACGGCTCGCATCCAAAGGAGATATGGTCCGCCTGTTCTTCAAAACTTCATAGACGTGTTTAAGCTGTTTTCCAAACAATCCATTAGCCATGGCTTCGCGTTTGATCTCGGACTTGTGGCTGGTGTTTCAGCTTTGCTTGCGGCTGTCGTCTTCTTACCAATGGGTCAAATAAACCTCTTCCCACACAATTCCAGTCTCATAATGATCATCTATTTAATGACGATGGCTTACTTGGGAATGGCAATGGGAGTTTCTTCCTCCGGAAACCCAAATGCCACGATAGGTGTGGCAAGGGCTTTGACCATGATGATGGGATACGAACTTCCCTTCGCGGCTGTGATATTTTCCGTTTACATCTTTGCAAAAACTGGATCCTTAACCAACATCGTGGCAGCTCAGGGTGGAGGTTTCTTGAATTGGAACATGGTAAGGCTTCCGTTTGGATTTTTGGCGGCAGAAATTGCATTGCAAGGTATGTTAGGTGAAAAACCATTTGATATGGCAATAGCGCCTGCGGAAATTGCATCCGGTCCAATGGTAGAGCTGGGTGGAAAATACCTTGGATTTGGAATGCTCCAACACGCGGTTGGAATTTATCTAGAAACAGGGATAATGGTGGATCTTTTCCTCGGCGGAGCTTCAAACATATGGATATTCGTAACCAAGCAATTCGAGCTGTTTTTCATAGCTTTACTCATAAACGCTGTTTTGCCACGTTTTAAAATAGAAGATGGTGTAAAATTCATGTGGAAAGTGCCATTGCTGCTTGGAGTAATTCAAGCACTTATTGTGGTACTTTAAGGAGGTGCCAATAATGTCTGAATGGAAAGATTTGACCAATTTTTTTAGAGGACGTTCATTCTGGATGCTTCACTACTGTACTGGTTGTGGAGCCATGGAATTGCCTCCAACTATGACATCTCGCTGGGATATGGAAAGATTTGGAGTCATTCCAATGGCAACGCCAAGACAGGCTGATATCTTGTTGGTAACTGGTTACCTTTCTTTGAAAAGTTTGAAAAGACTTATATACACTTACGAACAGATGCACGCGCCAAAATGGGTTTTGGGATTCGGATCTTGTACGATAAACGGAGGAGTTTATTGGGATTCGTACAACGTCATAGAGAGACTTGACAAATATCTTCCCGTTGATCTTTACATAGCGGGTTGTATGCCCCGACCAGAAGCCATTTTGGATTCTTTCAAAAAGTTAAGGGAATTGGTCGAGAAGGGTGAGGCAAAAGGATATGAAAAGTACGTTAAGAATTACGAATGGTACAAAGCAAATCAAGACAGAGTGCTGAAGAGAACGAAGCCCGTTTTGCAAAAGCCCGAAGAGGTGACGAGAAGTGCTTGAAAGCGTTGAAAAAAAAGTCGAAGAACTTAAGAGAATGAACCTTGAAGCGAAAGCCCTTGGAGATTGGCAATTTGAAGTTTTAGTTCCAAGAGAAAGAACGGCAGAGATTCTTGCCTACATGAAAGCGACTGGATACAAGACGTTCATTCACCTCGCATGTGTAGATTGGATAGACGATCAAGAATTTGAACTGGTTTATAATCTGGAAAATTACGATGAAAAGGCGCAAGCACTTGTAAAGGTGAGGATACCAAGAAATAAGCCGGAAATGGAATCCATGATGTCAATTTGGGGATTGTGTCAAGTTTACGAAAGAGAAATTCATGAGTTCTTTGGAATAAACTTCATAGGCAATCCCAATCTAAAACCGTTCTTTTTGGATGAGTGGTTGGATATTCCGCCTTTGAGAAAGGATTTCGACACGTTGGCATTTTCACAAGAACTCTTCGAATTCAAGGAGGATGAGAGCCATGGAATTAAGGCCCCTAAACGAATCGAATACAAATGATAAGTACAAGACTTACGAGCTTTTCATAGGGCCAAATCACCCTGGAATTTCTGGAAATTTTTCCTACGTTTTGGACATGGAAGGCCACAAGATCGCCAACGTGACCGCAGATCCCGGATTGCTCCACAGGGGCTTTGAAAAGTTGATGGAGAGAAGGCTATGGACTCAAAATCTTGCCTTGATACCCAGAATATGTGTTCCGGAGCCGGATGTTAACGAAGTCGCTTATTGTATGGGTGTAGAACATCTGGCGGGGATAGAAGTGCCAAAACGCGCTCAATACATACGAGTTATTGTGTTGGAAATGGCCAGGATAGCGGCTTATCTCTTCTCATTTTCAGGTGTTGGAGGAGCGACCGGCCTTTACACGGCTCCAAATTGGGCCATAGGGGATCGCGATTACATTCTCGATCTCTTTGAATGGTTGACCGGCGGGCGTGTTTATCACATTTACCAATATCCTGGTGGAGTTAAAATGGACATTCCAGATGGTTGGCTTGATAAATTATCTGAATTGTTAGATTATCTCGAATCCAGACTTCCAGAATATGACAATTTGATATTCAAAAACCCAATACTTCAAAAGAGAACAAAGGGAGTTGGATACCTTTCAGCCGAAGATGCAATAGAAAATGGAATAACGGGGCCAAACCTGAGGGCTTCCGGGGTAAAATGGGATATACGTAAAGCTCAACCTTACCTTGTTTACGATGAGCTTGATTTCGATATTCCCGAAACTGGTGATGGAGACGCTTTTTCAAGATTCGTTCAAAGAAGATTGGAAATGGAAGAATCCATAAAAATATTAAGACAATGTATAAAACAAATACCAGATGGTCCCTACAGAGAAAAAATACCCAACCCATTTCAATTTAGAGTCCCAGCCGGAACGTATTACTCAAAGGTTGAATCTTCAAAGGGTGAATTTGGCTATTTCATAGTTTCCAATGGAGATATAAAACCTTACAGGGTATATGTTAGAGGTCCATCTTATTCTGCTGGTTTGTATTACGCTCTTGAGGCTATGAAAAACATGAGAATTGAAGACGTACCGGTGTGGATCCACTCAATGGATATATGTCCGCCGGACTTCGATAGGTGAGGTGATCACAAGTGGATACAAAAAAGAATGCGTTGGCACCTTTAAGCGCTTTGAAATATCTTTTTAAGAAGCCACACACCGTTCGTTACCCGAAAGAGGATCTCGACGTTTTTGAAAAAGAAGGTGTTTCGCCGAGATATCGTGGTTTCCACACAAACGACCATTCCAAATGTATTGGTTGTGGAAATTGCGCATCAGTTTGTCCGGCAAGCGCCATAACCATGGTTGAAGCTGACGATGTAAAGCCTGCCAACAAATTCGCCAAAACTTACAGACCGGTTATAGATTACGGGCGATGCTGTTTCTGCGGGCAATGTGTAGATGTTTGTCCAACTGGCTCACTCCAAATGTCAAGGGAATACATTCATTCTTTTCATCCAGATGTATCAATTCCTCCTGAAGAAGAACCGGAAAAAGTAAAAGAAGACTTCATTTGGAGGCCGGATCAGACTTACGCTAACAACCCTGGTTACGTTAGAACTCCTGATGATTTGTTGGGAAAGACCATAGAATTTGAAAGAACAGATCCGCGCGAAGAACCGGCAGACAAAAGAAAATTCTCCTTTGCCAAATTCGTTCACACCTATTCGAAAGAAGAAGCAAAAAAAGAGGCGACCCGTTGTTTGGGTTGCGGTGCTTGTGTGGAAGCGTGTCCAAACCAATTGCATATTCCAGAATACATACGTTCAATAGCGGAAGAAGATCCTGAAGATTCTTTAAAATGGATATATAAAAGAAATCCTCTTCCACTTGTCTGTGGTGAAGTGTGTACCCATCAGTGTGAAGAAGCTTGTGTGGTTGGAATACAGGGCGAACCGTTGGCGATCCGCTGGCTCAAAGCCTATTCAGCAAGCAACGTTGAAAATTACTTAGAAGTCGTCGAAGAAAAAATGGAAAAGCCCAATGGTAAGAAACTGGCGGCCATTGGGGCCGGACCTGCGTCGCTTTCGTTTGGCTACTATACCAAGTTGTTGGGTTACGATGTAACGATATACGAGGCAGAGGATAAGCCAGGCGGAGCCATGATGTGGGGAATACCAAAGTACAGACTTCCAAAAGAAGATCTGATGAAAGATATAAATACCATCCTTTCGTTAGGGATAAAGTTAAAAACCAACACCAAAATAGGAAAGGATATGCCATTTGATAAACTTTTAAAAGATTACGACGCGGTCTTTATAGGAACTGGTAACTCAAAACCAATGACTTTAAGGATACCAGGTGAAGAGTTACCGGGAGTCATGCAAGGATTGACGTTCATGCATCTGGTAAACGAAGAAAAGGCCCCTGATCTCAAAGGAAAACGTTTAATAGTAATAGGTGGCGGGAACGTGGCCATGGACGTTGCTAGATCGTCTATAAGGCTTGGGGCAGAAGTAACCGTAATCTACAGAAGAAGAATAGCCGATATGCCAGCAGATCCTGAAGAAATAAAAGAAGCGCGCGAAGAAGGAGTGGAATTCGTTGAAGCCGGCGTTCCATTGAAGATTTACGGCGAAAAGTCGGTTGAAGCTTTAGAATACGCCATAGCAAGTCTTGTCCCGGATCCAAATGGTGGAAGGCCAAGACCTGTTGTAGACGAGAATTCGCCCCATAAAAAAGTTAAAGTTGATTACGTTGTTGCCGCTATAGGACAGCATCCAAATCTCGATTTCTTACCGGAAGACATTCAAGAAAAGATAGGCTTTGATGGAAGAAGAGTACCAGTAGATGATTTCGGTAGAACAAGTGTAGAGGGGTTATTCTTCGGTGGGGACCTTTCAAACAAGAGACAGGATATAATAAGCGCTATTGGAGCGGGGTTACGTGCAGCTAAAGGTGTAGACATGTACCTCGCATCAAGAAAGTAAGGGAGGAAGTACAGATGTTTGAAATTTTGAAGAAAAAGAAAATCGTGGAAAAAGAATACGACATGTGGATAAAAGCCCCAAGGGTTGCGTCACATGCCAAGCCCGGACAATTCGTGGTCGTAAGAACTTCGGATAAAGGTGAAAGAATACCATTGACGATCGCGGATTACGATAGGGAAAATGGTAACATACGTTTGATCTTTCAAACCGTTGGAAAGACAACCTACGAAATGGCAAAATTAGAAGTTGGAGACAAACTCGCAGATGTAGTTGGACCTCTTGGTACCCCGAGTGAAGTGAAAAAACACGGAACTGTTTTGATGATCGGTGGAGGAGTTGGCATCGCCGCACTTTTCCCAATAATTAGGGAACTCAAGAATTTGGGAAATAAGGTTATCACGATCCTTGGCGGAAGAACATCCGAATTGGTCATAATGAAAGACGAATGCGCTAAGTACTCCGATGAATTGATAATTACCACCGACGATGGTTCTGAGGGAATTAAAGGCGTTGTTACCGATGCGATGAAAATGCTCAACGAAAGAGGAGAAAAGATAGACTACGCCTGGGCAATAGGGCCAACGATAATGATGAAGTTCGCTGCGCTCACGGCAAAAGATCTTGGAATCCCAATTTGGGTATCTTTGAACCCGATAATGGTTGATGGAACCGGAATGTGCGGAGCGTGCAGGGTTACCGTTAACGGAAACATTCGCTTTGCATGCGTTGATGGACCAGAATTCGACGGACACGGTGTTGCGTGGGATGAACTTATGACGCGTCTCAAACAGTACAAAGATCAGGAAAAGATATCACTCGAAAAATACCTTAACGAGGTAGGTGAGATGTAATGGCTTTGAACATTCCGAAAAACAAAACTCCTATTGCCGAGCAAAAGCCAGAAGAAAGAAGTCACAATTTCAAAGAAGTTGTTTTAGGTTACACCCTTGAAGAAGCCATAACCGAAGCGAATAGGTGTCTACAATGTCCAACTCATCCTTGCGTTTCCGGCTGCCCCGTTAACATAGACATACCAGGCTTCATATTGGCGCTGAGAAATAACGATCTTTCTGAATCAATAAAAATACTCAAGAGTTACAACAACCTTCCCGCAGTCTGTGGAAGAGTATGTCCACAGGAAAGTCAATGTGAAGGGAAATGTACTGTTGGTCTTATGAAAGAACATGAACCGGTGGCAATTGGAAAACTTGAAAGATTCGTGGCAGATTGGGCAGCAAGTCACGAAGGAGTTGAAGAACCACCAAAGAAGGTCGAAGTAAACAAAGGAAAAGTTGCAGTCATAGGGGCTGGTCCGTCTGGATTGACTGTGGCCGCTGATCTGGCAAAGAAAGGATACAAAGTTACCATTTTCGAAGCGCTCCATGCGCCGGGAGGAGTTTTGATGTACGGTATTCCCGAATTCCGTCTCCCAAAGACGATCGTTGAACGCGAAGTAAAAGCCATAGAAGAGCTTGGCGTAGACGTTGAAACGGATGTCGTTGTTGGAAAGACCATTACGATAGAAGAAATAAGAGAAGAATACGACGCAATTTACATAGGTACTGGTGCGGGCACGCCAAGATTCATGAACATACCCGGAACCAACCTTAATGGCGTCTATTCGGCCAGCGAATTCTTAACAAGAATCAATCTCATGCACGCTTACGAATTTCCAAAATACGATACGCCAATTAGAATTGGAAAACGAGTAGTTGTCGTTGGCGCTGGAAACGTTGCAATGGACGCTTCAAGGTCGGCGTTGAGGCTTGGAGCAGAAAAATCAATGATAGTTTACAGAAGAAGCGAAAAAGAAATGCCAGCAAGAATTGAAGAATATCACCACGCGTTAGAAGAAGGCATAGAATTCCACTGGCTCACCAATCCGGTTGAGTACATTGGCGACGAAAACGGTAACGTCAAAGCTGTAAAATGTATTAAAATGCAATTGGGAGAACCGGATGCTTCCGGAAGAAGAAGACCAGTTCCAATTGAAGGAAGCGAATTCGTCATCGAAGCGGACATGGTTATAGAAGCCATAGGTCAAACCGCGAACAAAGTGCTTTTAAGCACTTTCCCAGAACTCAAACTTAACAAACGAGGCTACATAGAGGCAGATCCTGAAACCGGTGCCACTTCCGTTGAAGGAGTGTACGCTGGAGGAGATATAGTTACCGGAGCCGCCACAGTTATTCTTGCAATGGGTGCTGGTAAGAAATCAGCAAAAGCCATAGACGAGTATATAACTTCTAAGAAAAAAGCTTAATTCGTTTTGAATTCAAGGGACGCATCTGTAAAGATGCGCCCTTTTTAGTTTTTTTATTCTTGATGTGCATGAGGGTAATGGTTTTAATCAGTGCGGAAAGGCGATCATTGAAAATATTTATCGAAACACCTCCCAGCACGAATTCACTCTTTTATCCATCTTGCGACTCAAAAAACGAGGCACGCTCAGACACTCATCCGTGAGTGCTTCGCTTTCTCAACACATCCATGTGTTTCCCAACCTCGTTTTTAGAGTCTTCAGATGTAGAGTTCATAAGTGCCGGCAAATGTTTCGAAAGGGGTAAGGAAAAATCTTACCTGTTTTTTCGCATCTGAACATTTTTGCTTGAAAAGTGATCATAATTTCCATATCTTTTTGAGGGGGTGAATGATATGAAGTATGAAATAGTGGGTAAACCGTCGTACAGTATGATCAAGGTAACACTTGAAAGAGATGAACGCATAACCGCCGAAGCGGGAGCCATGGTTTCAATGTCTTCCAATATTTCCATGGAAACCAAAGCGCGTGGAGGAATTTTTTCATCTTTGAAGCGCAGCGTACTGGGTGGAGAGAGCTTCTTCATGAACACTTTCTACGCCGAAGGCGGAGAAGGTGAAATTTTTCTTGCACCTACCATGGTAGGTGATGTTCATGTTATGGAGTTGAATGGAGAAACGGTGTTTGTAAGATCGGGATCTTATTTGGCGTCTGTGGGTGAAATTGAAATAGATACCAAATGGGGAGGAGCAAAGACATTTTTCGGTGGGGAAGGGCTTTTTCTTTTGAAAATTAGCGGAAATGGAAAGCTTTTTGTCAGCTCGTACGGCGCTATAGTGGAGAAATTTGTTGAAGGGGAATACATAATAGACACCAGCCATATCGTGGCATTCGATGATTCTCTGAATTTCAAGATAAAGAAGGCAGGAAACTGGAAATCTTTCTTTTTCAGCGGAGAAGGATTGGTGTGCAATTTCAATGGAAGTGGAAAGGTCCTAATTCAAACCAGAAATCTGGATGCTTTTGTGGGATGGTTGAAATCTAAAGTTAAAAGTGGAGGTAACTGATTTGGACTCTGATTTGATTGAGATGATAAAAAAGGCAAAACTCTTTGCGTTTGATTTGGATGGAACAACGATCATAGATTCCAAACCTTTAGAGGGAATTAAGGACCTTCTAAACTACCTTTTGAAAAGTGGAAAGAGCGTGTGTTTTTTAACGAATAACTCATCGAGAACGAATGCCATGCATGCAAAACGACTTTCGAAGATATTCGATATGAACATCACTGAAAATGACATGATGAGCTCGCTGGATTCCTTGGAGCTTTTTTTGGAAAGAAAATTCATAAAGAGGATATATCCATTTTTGAATGAGCGCGTGAAGAAATATTTGAAAGAAAAGTTCATCTTTGATGATGAGACTCCAGACGTTATTGTCGTTGGTTTCAACACCGATGCGCTGTATTCGCAGCTGGAAAAGGTTTCACAGCTGATATTTAAAGGAGTTCCATATCTTTTGATTCACCCTGATCTGAGGTGTCCTACCAGCTTTGGATACATTCCAGATGCAGGATCCTTTGGAAAGCTTTTCGAACTCACAACTGGTAAAAAGCCCATTTGGGTAGGTGGAAAGCCAAATCCCATAATGGTAGAAGGACTTGTAAAAAAATACAACGTCGACGAAAACAAAATCGTTTACGTGGGAGACAGGCTTTACACGGATATAGAGATGGTGAAAAACAGTGGAATTTACGGTGTGTTAGTTCTTACTGGAGAAACGACGTTGGAAGAATTTGAGAACTACAAAAAGGCTACGGGAATAAAAAGGGTGGCAGTGGCTCAAAATGCGAAAGAGCTTTTGAAGATGGTGAAGAAATAGTGATCCTCAAGTGGTAAGCAGTTGAATGGTAAGAAGATGGTTGATTTCTCAAACCTGATGCACATCGGGAGTTATAAATTGAAAAACTCAGTTGCCTTTTTCACCATTCCGCGCGCTTCACGAGTTATGCTCAGAAAAGATGGACCGTCTAAACCTAGATAAGACCACGCTTCTTTGTTAAAAGAAGGAAGGGCATAGTTTCCAGCTGATGCGGGATCGAGAATATTGGAGATTACATCTGCCGCATGAGATATGTACGTTATGTCCTTTAGATTATCATCTTCAACTTTTTCAGGTTCATGATGAAAAGCTACAGCGACACGAATTTCTTCTGGAAATCCCCACTTCTCCATTAAGTGTGTTACTATTGAAACGTGATCCGGAAGTTCAAGCTCTTCTTCCGCTTCATGGTAAGTTATTGAAGCGTTTGAGGCTAATTCTATTATTGCATCGGTGTACGCTGGAAAGAGCTTTGCCGTTACCATTTTGCCAAGATCGTGGATCATTCCAACCAAAAAAGTCTCTTCTTTGTTAATGTAGCCAAAGGCGTTCGAAACGCTTTCCGTGGCAACTGCAGTTGCTATGAGATGCCACCATATCTTGTCTGAACTTATCTTATCGGTTGCCAATTTAGATGAGAAAAAGGCGTCGTGCATGTAAATACTGGTTACCAGGTTTCTAACCGTTTTAAATCCAAGTATCATGACAGCGTGTGAAAGGGTAGAAATTTTTTGAGGAAGACCGTAATAAGCCGAGTTGGCAAGTTTCATAACCCTCACCGTGAGATTTGGATCTTTTTCTATAACTTCCGTTAATTCAGATGCGGAGATATTTGGCTGTGAGACCAATTCCATAACCTTTGTAACAACAAAATTGGGAGTTGGTATAGAATCGAGCTCTTCAAGAATTTCATCCAAAGTCTTAGGCATATTCTTTTCTTCCCTTCCTTACGAATTCAGCCAGTCCTTTTTTAAGAGGGATATCTTAAAACTACAACCGTTGTTATCTTCTACCCAGATCTTACCATGATGCTTTTCCACTATTTCCTTCACCAAAGACAAGCCCAACCCCGTTCCAGAAGCTTTCGCTTTCATAGTTTCTATTCGATAGAATTTCTGGAAGATATGCTTTTTCTCTTCTTCTGGTATTGGACTGCCATTGTCGTAAACTTCGATAACGTACGCTTCTTTTTCATCGTGAAGTATTATCTTCACTTCAGGCGAAGGATTGTCGTTGTACTTAAAGGCGTTAACTACAAGGTTGTCCACAGCCTGTCTTATTCTTTTTGGATCCGCTGTAACGTAAGCGTTTTCAAGCCCATCTGGAATGGACAAAGAGAATTTAACTTTATTTTCCATGGCCCTCGCCATAAGACCTTCATATGACTCTTTCAAAATTTTTAAAAGATCTATTCTTTCAAATTTCATGGAAAAGCTTTCAGACTCTATTTTGGAAAATTCAAGCATATCACTCACTATTGATTGCAAGTGTTCCCCTTCATTCTTTATGGTTTCCATGAATTGTCTCAACGTATCCACGTCCAAATCTTCGATAGAATCCAAAATGGTTTCCGAATAGGCCAGAATTGCCGAAAGGGGCGTTTTCAATTCATGAGAAATACTCGCCACAAAATCATTTTTCATTCTATCTATCTTCTGCAACCTTTCAAGTTCCTTTGTGTTGGTTATATTCTGAATGGAAACGACAACTTTCAAACCGGAAGATAGGTTCACAGGTACGGCATGAACACTGTAGAAAGTACCATTTATCTCTATTTCATTTGATACTTCTTCCCTATTCGCAAAGGACATGTTCACCATTTCTTTAAGTTGACTCTTCAAGTCTGGATTTTCACTTATCAAATCTCTGTAAGGAGCGTTTGAAAACTCTTCATTTCTGTAAACGTCTTCTACAACAACAGCGTACTTCAAAGAATTTAGCACGTTCTCAAGGTAAAGCTTGGCTTCTTCAACATCTTTGTTCTTTTTTACGAGCTCTCTGGTCAAAAACATGTTTTCTATAACCATGGAAGTTTCAAACGCCAGAAAGCTTTCTATGTCCGTTACTCCTCTTGTGATATCGTTCATATCGCTTTTAAGTCCAAAGATCAGCACACCTATGTCTTGCGTTCTACTGTACAGGGGAACAAACATCACCATCATATCTCCAATAGGGGTGACCGAAAGCCTATGCTTTTTCAAAGCCCAAATTGCGAACTCCAGAGTCTGTCTATTTACTTCTTCTCCGAATTTTTCTTTTAGGGATATAAACGAATACCAATTTATCTCAAAGAAATTCAAGGAAGCTTTTTTTAACTCTTCAACGCATTCGTAAACACTTTCGGCGGCGTTTAACTTCAGCGTAAAAGATGAAAGCAGAGATGAAATTTCTGGCATTGTTTTTTTAAAAGTTGTCGTTCCTATTTTCATCACCCCTTTGCGCTTTTAACTCATGGGTGTGCGATCCTATCGTAGGTTTTGGCCTTATCAACGGTTTTACAATTCTTTCCATCATTCTAAGTACTTTTGTAAAGCGTATTTCTTCCTTCGAAATAGGTTGAACCTTTATCGAATAGATACCAGCCAAATTTGCTACTAACACGTCCGTAAAAAGCTGATCTCCGATCATTACAACTTCGTTCTTCGAAAAGCCGTACTTTCTCACAAGCTTGTTTAATTTGCGAGTTAAAGGCTTGTGTGCACTCCTTACTGCCAAAATATCCAGATTTTTTCGCATCCAATTCAAGGATGGTGAACTCCCATTTGACAGCACCGCCACTTTTACCTTTTTTGAAAGCTCATTGACAAGTTCAAAAGTTCTATCATCAAGTTTCTCCGCTTTCCACTTAGCAAGGGTGTTGTCCATATCAAAGACGAACATCTTCACACCGTTAGCTATGAGATTATCGTAATCTATGTCAAAGATGCTCTCTTTCCACTCATTAGGAGTTACCATTTCACTCATTCTGAATGGCCAGCCAAAAGTGTAAAAGATTACCTTGTACGACACTTTTTCCAAAATTGCTATGATTTTCAAGAAAAGGCCCACTCCGGGATAAGGTGCGACGAGAATGGTATACATTCCCAGCCTGTTGCCGGCTATTATATCTGTGAAAAAGAGATCTCCTACCAATACTGTCTGATTTGACTTGGAATTCAGTTCTTCCAGTGCCATTTTTAACGTTTTCAATCCTGGTTTTCTTGCCCTGGCAAAAATTTTTAAACCTTCAACCTTTTCCTGCAAGTTTTTAACCCTTTCAAAAGGTCCATTTGTCACGACCGCTACTTTGAAACCTTTATTTATAAGCCTCCTAAACAATTTTACTACATCATCCGAGACGTTTTTTCTGAATGGAGCCAACGTGTTGTCGTAATCAAATACAAAAGTATCAAATCCTAAAACTTTGAACTTAGAATAAGGAATATCGTGTACACTTTCCAAAACATCACGAGGTATGGGTTTCCTAAAGAATTCCACGATTCGGCTCATATTTCACCACTTTCAAGTGCAACTCATCTTTTAGAGAGTCCAATAACTTCAAAACATCCTCTAAAGCATTGTCTATTACTATTATCTTCAACAATCCAGAAGCCGGATCGATATGCCTTACGTTTATAAGATTATCTTCAGCTTCAAGAATGTAATTGAGAGTGTGAACATCTTCCTTTGATATTTTCACGTACACATCGTATTCCCTACTACTCAAAATTCTACCTCCATACCGTATGAAAATGATGACTTATCACCGTTGAACTTTCCCGTAATCCATGAATCAACGTAAGAGAATAAAAATTTGAACGTTGCTGAAAGCTTGGCATCAACCTCATATTTTTTCAAAGAATTAAATTGCAAATTTCCATCAAAGGAAAATTGAAGTGCGTTAAAGCCAAACGGTCTCGAACTGTAACCCAGAATGGTACTGTAAATTTTATCATCCTTTCCAACTCCAGTTGAAAAAACTCCAAACTGGCTTAAATATTTCAAAGATACGTTGTAAGCTGATCTATCTTTCAAGACAATAGCGCTATCGAAATCCAGGGCGTTCTTTAATATTCCAAGGTGCAAGATAGAATTGCTATTTTTCCATGAGTACGAAGCGTACGGTACAAAATCTCCCATTTTGTACCTTAACGTTATTCCTGGATGAAACACCGTAGGTGATGAATTTAAAATGTACTCACCCGATAACACACTTTCAAAATTTCCAATCGAAATTGGAATGTATGAAAAAATGGATATCGTAGCGTTCGACGTTATGGTACCTCCAAACATCCATCCGTATCTAGTTTGTACAGAAGCCTTAACATTTCCATTTTTCATTGAAAGCAAAGTTGAAAAGGGTCCCGCGTTGAATGAAAGAGATAAATTGCTTATCTGATCATCCTTGTAATTATAAGCAACCCAATTTGATAGCAAAGGTGTATCCATTGCCATGCCGAGCCGATTTTGAGTAACCCAAAAAGCGTAATCATTTCTTTCCAGGTACTTTCCAATGGTTTCAAGACCTCCAAGAGGCGAATAAGCGCTTATCTTCTTTTTCATCTCTAAAATTTTCAACGAACTTTTCATCCTTCGCTTTGATGATGTTAACGATGCTATGATGACGTTCAAATTCTTTTGAATGTTAAGATCTTCAACTTGAAAATTTGCTCTCCTTTTAAAAGAAGCAAAACTCACCGCGCTTTTTTTTACGTAAATCTGGTGAAATGCCATGAGCAGTGGAGGATTTGTACTTATTCCTTCAAAAAAATCAGATCGTGAATGTGAATAAGTCAGAAGGTTCAATTCGTTGCTCTTCCTCTTTACATCAACACCGAAGTATTTTTGAGGAAAAACTAACGGTTTCTCCAGCTCAACAAAGGCACCCATTTTTTCTTTTTTAAGGGGCACTTTTATAGTGAATATAGATGGCAATGTGAAAGATTTTTGCGGCATCACATTTAGATTTTCTGATACCAAACTCTTTCCTGGCTCCAACTTGTGGGCGGTGAAGTTCGTGGTTATTTCCAACAAAATTGGTTGGGCCAGAATGGTGGCGGCCAGCAAAATTAAGACCGCCACAAAAACAAAGCCCTTCACTTTTCTCACCGCTTTCCCAACGCAGAAAGTCTCTTTCTAGCTAGGGAAGCTGCCCCAGAGCTTGGAAATTTTTTCAAGATGGTATGATAAACCTGAACTGCGGCAGAAATTTGGCCAAGCTTCTCGTAAGACATTCCTATGTAATAAAATGCCTGAGGTACCCTTGGATCACTCCCGAAGAGCGAAACCAAATTAAAGAAAGCGTCTTTGGCGCTTGAATACTTGCCAATTCTGTAGTACATCATTCCAAGCTCGTAAGCCGCATCCGGTGCTGAACTACTTGAAGGATATTCGTTGTAAACTTCTTTGAAATACTTCGCCGCATTGTTCACGTCATTTACGGATTGGTAGTACCTTGCTTCTATGTATAGAATTCCACCCATCGCATTCGTTGACATCTTTTTCTTTAGCAAAGAATCCGCAATGGAATGGGCATCCTTTAAATCGTTTTCCATCATGTAAGCGTAAGCCTTATGGAAAAGAAGATCGTTCCTTGTTGAAAGCGTAGGCCTGTTAGACAAAATATTGTCAACGTAAGATGGTATTTTAGAGTATTCTCCGAGCTTTTCCAATGCAATAGCCTTTAAAACGTAAACTGAGGCGGTATAGCGTCCCTCAAAATCGTATTTGATTATCCAGTCGTACGTTTGCAAAGCCGAAGAGTAATCGTTTAAGTTCACGTATGATTGGCTCAAATAGTAAGCCGCGTTGAGCGCGAGATCTGGATCGAGAGTGCGATTGTTAATAACGTCTTTCAAATAAGGCAAAGCCTTAGAGTAGTCATTTGTATTGTAGTAAATGAGACCCAAATTGTATTCCGCAACGTTTTTGGTTTCGTTTGTGCCAAGCGCAACAGCATTTTCATATGAATTTTCGGCGTATTTGTAATTCGAATTTCCAAAGTAGATGTCTCCTTCCAGCATGTAAGCCTTTGCCTTCATATTAGCGTCTTTGGTACTCGCTATCAATTTATTCAAAACTTTTACGGCCTCATCGTAATTTCCCTGCACATTGTACGTGTAAGCCAACCAGTAAGCGGCAGAATCGCTAACCGGGTCCACTATTTTAACGAGTTTGCTGAATATGGAAACTGCCATCTTGTAATCTCCCTTTTCAAGGTAAGTTTTACCCTCTTGAAGTATTATCTGATTTTTCTGCGACGTGAACATTGGCTCCATTTTTTTGTACAATTTGAGAGCGTTATCGTAATCTTTTTGTTCACGATAAGTTGCCCCAGCGCTCAGACCAGCGGAAAACTTGAGATTTGTATCCATTGCCTTTTCCAACACGTTAGTCCAATCTGAAATAGCATCTTTGTAATCTCCAAGTTTGTACTCAGTCCAGGCTTTCGCGTTAAGAGCTTTGTAAAGTTTTGAGTTCTCAGGTGCAAGTTGAACGGCTTTTTCAAACGCGATAAGTGCTTTAGAATACTGCCCATTTCTGTAATAAGATTCTCCAAGTATTGTGTAAAGATCTGAGCTCCATATTGTAGGCGGATAATCTTCTATGGCCTGGCTCGCTTTTTTCATCGCTTTTTGGATTTCATTCATATTTAGCAAAGTGTACGCATTGTAATAAGCCGCCGGTTCCAGAACATTTGGATCGTTAGAATAATTCGACACACTTGAAAAGAGTTGAAGAGCACGCTTGTAATCTTTTGTGTTAAATGCTATCTTACCGAGGTAAAAATTTGCCCAGGCTTTCCAAACATTTGAGTGAACCTCAGAAAGCACTTTCTTGGCTTGGGAATACTTGCCTAATTTTACGTAAATGCTACCCACTAAAACCTTTGCTTCGTCTGAATATTTTGAAGAGGTGTAAAGGGATACAAAATAGGATATGGCATTGGAATACTCCCCAACGTTCATGTAAGAATACCCCAGAGAGTAAAGCGTGTACTCGTAATCTGCCGAATTTTTTGGAAGGTAATTCAAAGCCTTTTTGTAATCATTCACCGAAGTTGTGTACTTTCCAAGTAGGTAATAAGCATCTCCCAAAAGCTCGTAAGCCTGTCCAACGTATTGTGCCGGCTCGGTATACTTTGAAAGAAAAAGCTGAAGCTTTGAAATCACACTAGATACTCCGGATGTGTCACCATATTGTTTGTAAAGCTGCAAAGCATTTTTAGCCCCCATCAACATGTCAACACCATTTTGATCAACAGTTTGAGCCAAAATTGATGACACCATAACGACACTTAGCAGCATTAATATGAACAACAAGAAAATTTTTCTTTTCATCCACAAGCACTCCTCTCGTTAGAAATTTTATTTTCACTACATTTTTCTTGTTAAATAACTTAAATGATACATAAGTTGTGTTATCATCCTTTTGACAGTGGATACCCCCCTATCCCCCCTCAACATTTTTCAAGGTGAGACCCTCAAAAGGGTCTCATTTTCTTTTTTTAATCTTTCTAACGCCCTTATCTCATCAGAATTCAGCTTTCTGTAAGCTCCCACTTTCAAATTCTTGTCAAGAAAAATTGGACCAAACGCAACCCTTTTGAGAGAAATGATGGGATGACCTACAAATTTAAACGCCCTTCTTATCTCTCTCTTCTTTCCTTGCCGAATTGTGATTCTCACCACAGACATTTCTCCACTCTTTTTCAAAACTTCCACTTCCATCCTAGACGTGTATCCAAATGGTAATTTCACTCCCTTGCGCATTTTCTCGACAGTTTTATTTAAAAGAGCGCCTTTCACGTTTGCAACATAAATTCTGTCGATTTCGTAACGAGGATGAAGCAATACCTGAGCCACTTCACCATCATTTGTCAACAGCAATAAACCAGATGTGTCTTTATCCAGCCTTCCCACCGGAAAAATATCATCCTCAACGTTTAACAGATCAAAAATGGTCTTCCTTCCTTGTGGATCGCTCCTGGTGGTTATGTAACCAACCGGTTTGTTAAACATGTAATAGAGCTTCTTTCTCAAAGAGATCACCTTTCCGTCCACTTTTACAACGTCGCCTTCATTCACCTGTACAAAATCCAGCACTTTTTTCCCATTTATCGTCACTCTGCCATCTTTTACCAATTCTTCAGCTTTTCTTCTCGATGCCATTCCGCACATTCTCAGATATTTTTGAATTCTCAAAATTCAAATCTCCTTTCGGTAGAAATGAAAGATCTGGTATTCCCAAAACTTTAAGAAATTCATCTGTCGTGTAATAAACGTAAGGATGACCTTTTGAGCTTTTATCCCTTTTTCGTCTTATCATCTTCATAGAAAGCAATTCTTTTATTTGAGAAGAAGGCATGCTACCTTTAAAATCGTAAATACCTCGCATGGTTATGGGTTGATTCTTGGCGATTATAGCCAACACTTCCATTTGCGAAGGCGTTAACTCGCTAACCGATTTTCTGCGCAAATTCGAAACGCTTTCAGCGTATTGAGCCTTTGTGAAAAACGCATACTTTCCAGCCACGTTTTTCAGCTCCACACCATGCTTTTCACTTGAAAAATCTTCTTCTATGTCATCTAAAATTTCCAATATTTCGGCCCTTTTTCCCTTTGTAAGTTTCATTAGTTCGTTTAAAGTTACCCCCCGTGTAGCCATTAACACCGCTTCTATTTCAGCCCTTAGCTTTACGTTCGTAAACGAACACCTCTCTTTTCATTGCATCCAACGAAATGAAATTCACCCTCAACAGTTCCAATACCGCCACAAATGTAACAACAGCCTCTAACCTATCTCTGGCCTTTAAAAGCAGCTCGCGTATCTTTATTCTTTTTTTCTGAATCATAAACTCTTTGATCTCTTCAAGCTTCTTCGAAACAGAGTAAGATTCTTTTGAAATCTTGTAGACTTTTTTTCTGAGCTTTATCTCTTCTTCGACCGATTTCAACACTTCCCAAAAAAGGTTGGGAATTTGTTCCGTTTCTTTTTTCTCTTTTGTAGGAGGTAACACAGAAATGATGTACTCCTTCGAGTGAACGTCATAAAGTTCTTCTAATTGGCGCGCCGCGTCTTTAACAAGCGCATATTCGTACAACCTTCGTGCTATCTGGTTTTGTTTTTCTATGGCGTTGGGAGAAGGTTCAAGCAACAGTTTAGACTTTATTTCCATCAAGGTAGAAGCCATAAGCATGAAATCTCCCGCGACTTCTATGTCAACTTCTTTCATTTCATTGACAAATTCAACGAACTCATCTGTTATTTCAGATATTCTAAGTTCTAAAGGATTCATTTTATGCTTTCGTACTAAAAATAACAACAGATCCATTGAACCTTCGAATTCGCCAGCGTGTACCTT
Source organism: Mesoaciditoga sp. (assembly GCA_015489955.1). Lineage (GTDB taxonomy): Bacteria > Thermotogota > Thermotogae > Mesoaciditogales > Mesoaciditogaceae > Mesoaciditoga. Next base: position 26,341 of record WFYR01000062.1, read on the forward strand.
AAGCTGGGAATTTCTTCTCGTTAATATAGGTTCATCGCCTCTCTAACTTTTTGCAAGGTTTCTCCAGCAACAGTTCTCGCCTTCTTGTTGCCCTCGCTTATGACGTCTTTTACAATTTGTGGATGAGCTTTCAATTCGTCTATTTTTACCCATATGGGTTCTAATTTTTCCTTCATGCTCTTTATCAAGATCTTCTTACAATCTACGCATCCAATTTTTGCGGATGTGCATCCTCTATGGATTTCGTCCAATTTTTCTTGAGGTGTGCCAAAAGCTTTATGGTAAGCCCAAACGTTACACTTCTCCGGCGTTCCCGGATCCGTTCTTCGCATTCGTGCAGGATCGGTCTTCATTGGCATTATCATATTCTTCAATTCTTTCTCATTGGTATCTATGTTTATAACATTTCCATAGCTTTTTGACATTTTTCTTCCATCGGTACCAAGCAATTTTGGAACTCTGGAAAGGAGTGTTTTAGGCTCTTTAAAAACTTCTCCATAAAGCGAATTGAATTTATGCGCTATTTCTCGTGTTATTTCAAGGTGAAAGGCCTGATCTTCACCCACGGGAACTCCATCAGCATTGTAAGCCAAAATGTCAGCCGCTTGTAAAACCGGATAGGCAAGAAAGCCCAATGTGGAAATGTTTCGTTCTTTCAATTCTCTCAACTGCTCCTTGTAGGTTGGAATTCGCTCCAATCTTCCAAGTTGTACGATCATGGAAAGTAGCAAATGTAATTCCGCATGTTCTTTTACATTTGACTGCACAAAAACGACGCTTTTTTTTGGATCTATACCACTGGCAAGGAACTCTCTAACCAATGTTTCGGTATTCTCTTTTAACTTAGAAGTGTCTTCGTAACCAGTCGTCAGCATGTGCCAGTCTGCCACGAAAAAGAAGTTCTCATTTTCGTTATCTTGAAGCTTAACCCAGTTTTCTAACGCCCCCAATAAATTTCCTATGTGCAACTTCCCTGTTGGCCTCATTCCACTGACAATTCGCACTTTTTCCACTCCTCTTCATGCTTTTGAAAATTATACCATATAACCATTTTCACACCCTCATCTAAAAGGTTTTTATTCGTCAATATGTCTAAAATCCAAAAGATTTCGTGGTAATATTTCAATGTGGTCTTGAGTGCTTCTTTGTTTGAAAGGGGGAAGCAAAATCATGAAAATAGCGGTTGTGGGATTTGGAGCCGCAGC
>WFYR01000063.1 GCA_015489955.1 Mesoaciditoga sp.
CAGTTTTGAGTGAACGATTTCCCGGGTGAGGATACCGTGGTGGGAAACACCCGTTCCCATTCCGAATACGGCCGTTAAGCCACCGCGGGCCGATGGTAGTGAGGGGGTAGCCCCTTGTGAGAGTAGGTTATCGCCCGGGTTTAGAAATGAAAAAAGAGGAAAGCCATTTGCTTTCCTCTTTTTTTTACAAGGACAGAATAGAGATTTGTCATGTTTTACCCACACAAAAATGAAGAGAACCAAAAATTGTCCTTCGTAATGTTTGCGCACAATATTATATGCTAAAATTCAAGTGATAACTCAATGGTGAATCTTAATCCTTTTTTTTGGATTTTTGTAGGAATGATTTTTTAAAAAGGAGACTTTCATTTTGAGTTTGATATCTTTTAAAATGTCAAAACTTCTTACGCTCGCATCACTTTTTGCTTTTTTTGCTTCTCTTTCATTCAGCTGGAATGTTTACTTTACCAATCCTCCGCATGATGGGTTGCTTAAGTCTTCTTTTGTTAATTTGATATCAAAGGCTAAATATTCAATAGACTTGGCAATTTACAATTTAAGCGATGAAAATGTTGTAAATTTGTTAAAAGAGAAAGAAAATGAGGGTGTTGATGTCCGCGTTGTTATGGAAGGAAAGAACTATGTGAATAATATTCACAGTTTAAAAGGTTTAAATGTTACGGCAGATCCTATTGTGGGAGGTCTTATGCATGATAAGTTTGCGGTTATCGATGATGAATACGTGTGGTTTGGATCGGCCAATTTAACACATTCTTCTTTCTATAATGATCTGAATAACGCGGTAATTTTTCACTCTTTCAAATTGGCAAATGCTTTTAAAACGGTATTTGACTCCATGTTTAAAGGATTTTTTGCATCCGGGAAGTCTGAATTTGCAACATCTTTGTCGGCTGAGAATGTAAAAGTTGATGTTGTTTTTTCCCCTGAAGGTGGAATTTTCAAAAAAGTAATAGATGAGTTGAAAGAAGCTAGAAAAGATGTATACGTGGCGATGTACGCTTTTTCGGATGCAAGAATTGCCCTTACTTTGATGCTCTTAGAAGAGAGAGGGGTAAAGGTACACGTAATTGCCGATTCTTCGTGGAACTCTTCAAAATACAGTGTTGTTAACAAGATGCGTGAATTTGGCTTTAAAATGTACGAAAATCCTTACGGTTTACTTCATGACAAATATGTCATCATAGATCCCTGCGAAAGTAATGCAAAGGTGATCACAGGCTCGTACAATTTCACACACTCTGCGCAAAGTAAAAATGATGAATTCATAGTAGTTATTCATTCGAAGAAAATTGCCCAACTTTACTTGAAGAATTTTGAGCTTTTAATAAGTGAGAAACGTTTGAAGTGATCACGGCTTTCAAAATATATATGCTTATGGTATATAATAATATGACTCTTTCTGTGCGTAAAAACAACGATTTTATTATGATAAGACCTTTGAAAGATCTTTAGAAAGATATGAAAAAAGTGTGCAACATGAGTTTCTTGAAATGAATACCGAAAGAATTTAGTGGGAGGTATGGAAGATGAATGTATTCGAAAGTGTAAAGTTTGGTCCCCTTGAATTGAAGAACAGACTTTTTTCAGCTCCCATAAAAACGGGGTATGGTCAAACGGTAACTGAAAGACATATCGCTTATTATTCTGCAATTGCCAACGGAGGAGTTGCCATGGCTTACGTGGAGCCGATAGCGGTTTTACCCAATGGTAGAGAACATCCGAAACAGTTAAGGTTGGATTGCGATGATTTCATTCCTTCAGTGGCAAAGATAATAGAAACAATCCATAAGGGAGGAGCCCTAGCTTGCGTCCACTTGAATCACGCAGGAAGGGCAGCAAATCCTAAAGTTACCAACGGTGTTGTCTTATCGTCTTCCGAAACCATGTGTCCCGTTACAGGAGCAAAATCTACTGCGATGACCAGGGAAGAAATATCGGAAATGATAAACGCTTTTAAAGAGAATGCCATAAGGGCAAAAAAAGCTGGCGCAGACGTTTTAGAAATTCAGATGGGGCATGGTTACATAGTCTCACAGTTTTATTCCGAAAACATCAACCACAGAAATGACGAATACGGAGATCCTTTGAAATTTGCAAACGATCTTTTGGACGCAGTTAAAGAGGTTGATTTACCGGTGATCATACGCGTTTCTGGAGATGAAATGTACGAGGGAGGTCTGCACGCAGAGGATTTGAAAGATCTGTTGAAATTGGCAGAAGAAAAAGGCGTAATAGCCGTGCATGTTGGCATGGGAAACGCGTGCAATTCGCCAGCTTTTTACTATCATCACATGTTCGTTCCAAAACAAATACAAGAAGATTCTATAAAGAAAATTCGTAATTTGACAACTCTTCCAATAATAGCGGTTGGAAGATTTGGAGATCCTGAAAGAATTCAAAAAGCCCTTTCAGAAGGATGGGCGGATTTCTTTGCTCTTGGAAGGCCATTGGTTGCCGATCCGGAATTTCCGAAAAAATTTCAAGCTGGCAAGAGTGATGAGATCACATACTGCGGCGGGTGTGTCCAGGGTTGCCTTGCCAAAGTAAAAGCCGGTGAAGGATTGGGATGCATCGTAAATCCAAAAGTCGGATGGCCATCAAAGATAGAAAAATCTTCAAAGAAAAAAAGAGTTGCCATATTTGGTGGTGGGCCGGCCGGTTTGCAAGCTGCTTTGACCTTAAATGAAAGGGGATACGAAGTCAAAATATTCGAAAGATCAGATAAACTGGGTGGGACCGCAAATTTGGCTTACAAAGCTTTTGGAAAAGAAACGATGAAAAAGCCTATTGACTCTTTGATAAATAGCGTCCTGCGCAGTAACATAGATATCGAGTACAACACAGATTATGAAAGCGTCAAAGCAGATAATTTTGATGAAGTACTATTTGCCGTTGGAAGCTCTCCAATAAAATTGAAAATTCCGGGTAGTGAAAATATCCTTCAAATCACGGGCCATGATTATTTTACCAATCCAGATGTGCTGAAAGATAAAAATAGCATTTTAATAGTTGGCGGAGGAATGATAGGTGTAGAAGCGGCAGATCACCTTGTTAATGAAGGTAAATCGGTAACAATCGTTGAAATGCTTTCAGATATAGCAAGGGATATGGAGCCAATCACACGTACGCTTACTTTAAGGCGTCTGAAAGACAAAAATGTTAAAGTGCTCGTAGATACGAAGCTTGAGAAACTTGAAAATGATCATGCCATCTGTTCAACTAAAAACGGAGAAAAAGATATAGGCGTATTTGATGCCATCATATTCACCGTTGGTGTAAGACCAAACTCATCCCCTGATGGCGCGTTGAAAATTGGGGATGCGGATCACCCAGGTCAAATATACGATGCCGTTCATTCTGGATTTGAAGCTGGATTAAAAATTTAGGTTCCTTGCCTGCCTCATATTTTGAATCAGAAGATGGAAAAAAGCGATTCCGCTCTGATATTAAAGTTTCAAGAGAAATGCTTTAGAGAAAGAAAAGAAGGGCGTTTAAATGCCCTTCTTTTTAGATGTTTTAAGCGTTCTTATCCTTTGTGTGAGGTTACATACTCAACGATGCTTTTCACATCTACTAACTTTGATACATCTTCATCTGGAATTTTCATGTCAAATTTCTCTTCCAAATCCATGGTCAATTCAACAAGATCCAACGAATCTGCTCCCAAATCATCGACGAGCTTGGAATCTTCTTTTATTTCGGCTTTGTCCACTCCCAAATGCTCGCTAAGAGCATTTTTTACTTCTTCGAGAATTTCAGAATTCTGCAATTCTGGCATTTTTCATCACTCCTTCTAAAGTTTTTTCCATTTCTTCTATGGTATCAGTTGTGTATGTAGAGGCTTTTGTCGTTCTCTTTATAAGCCCACTTAAAACTTTACCTGAACCTACTTCTATGTAGTTGGTTATTCCCATTTCTTCCATACTCCATATTGATTTAACCCATCTCACCGGTGATGTGAGCTGATCAATGAGTTTTTCGCGAATTTCTTCCGCAGTTTTTGCCGGCATTCCAGTTACGTTCAGAACCACGGGAACTTTTGGAGTTTTGAATTCCAGAGAATTCAAAAATTTGGCGAATTCTTTCTTTGCCGGTTCCATTAACGGAGAATGGAAAGGGCCAGACACGTTAAGGCGTACCACACGTCTCGCGCCTGCCTCTTTAAATCTTTCTTCCGAACTGAGAAGAGATGTTATTTCTCCACTTACCACAACTTGTTTTTCAGAGTTGTAATTTGCTATGTAAACGCCATCTATTTCTTGAACGATCTCTTCAACTTTTTCAAATGGCAAACCAAGAATTGCCATCATTGAACCTGCACCACTTGGTATAGCGCTTTCCATGAGTGTTCCACGCAAGCGCACAGCCTTCAACGCGTCCTCGAACGAAAGTACTTCTGCCGCAACGAGCGCTGAATATTCTCCAAGGCTATGACCTGCCACCACATCAAAACTAACTCCTTTTGATTTCAACACTTCAAAAACCATTATCGAAGTGGTTAAAAGTGCTGGCTGCGCGTTGTAAGTCTTGGTAAGCTCCATCTCATTGCTTCCAAAGATCACATTTTTCAAATCAAAATTCAAAGTTTCACACGCTTTATCCATGATCTTTTTTGAAATTTCAAACTCATCGTAGTAATCTTTCATCATATTCAATTTTTGTGAACCTTGTCCGGGAAAAACGAGAGCTGTTTTCATCTTTCCACCTCCAAATCTACACTTTCAAATTTTTTCAAACTTTCGATTGTTTCACACCAAAGCTCCTTTAAAAGTTCGTTAACTGGAGATATTTTTTTCGCAAAGGCCGCTGACTGTCCTGCCATGAAAGAGCCTCTTTTCAAATCTCCATCGACGGCGGCGGCTTTTAAACTTCCCGTTGCTATTTTGTCTATATCTTCTTGAGTGCCACACCTTTCATCTATTTTTATGAGCTCTCTTGCCAATGGATTTCTAAGAACTCTAACAGGGTGACCGGTTATACGCCCCGTTACCACCGCATCTCTCGTTGAAGCTTTTAAAACTTTTTCCTTGTAATTTGGATGAACTTCGCATTCTTCAGTGGCTATAAAGCGGGTACCAATTTGCACTCCTTCCGCACCTAACATGAAGGAAGCCGCTATTTGTTTGCCAGTCGCTATTCCACCTGCTGCCACAACTGGAATGGAAACCGCTTCAACTACCGCTGGAACCAAAACCATCGTTGAAACGCTTCCAATGTGTCCGCCGGCTTCTGTGCCTTCTGCGACGATCATGTCGACTCCCAAGGATTCCATTCTTTTTGCGAATATTTCTGAAGCAACAACGGATATAACCTTTGTGCCATTTTCTTTGAACACGTCCACATATTTTGCGGGATTTCCGGCACCAAATATGACAACATCCACCTTTTCTTCCAGGCTTACCTTCACGACATCATCGACGTTAGAGGAAAGCAACATTATATTGACTCCAATAGGCTTATCCGTTACCTTTCTTGCTTTTTTTATTTCACTCCTTAGCCAATCAGCATCCCTACCGCCAGAAGCGATTACACCGAGGCCACCACTTTCAGAAACGGCGGCAGCGAGCTTTGCGGTTGAAACCCACGCCATACCACCTTGAATAATTGGATATTTTATATTTAAAACTTCGCACACTCTTGAAGTCATTATCTGTACCTCCTTAAAGTTTGAAAACGTTTGAAGCCAACGCCAAGCCAGCTCCATATGCAACCGTGAGAACCACACTTGAAGGACCTATTTTTCCATCTTTTAAGGCATCTTTTAAAGCCAAAGCTACCGACGCGGCTGCCGTGTTAGCGTGATCGGATATGGAAATCTGAAATTTATCTTCAGGAATCCCGCTTTCTTTTGAAACGCGTGATATTATGCGTGCATTTGATTGGTGAGGCACTATCAAATCTACATCTGAAATTTCAAGATTTGCGCGATTGAGAACTTCCCTTATTCCCTCTTGAATTGCGCTAACCGCAAATCTAAACACGGCTTTACCATCCATTTGAAGGTAATTTTCCCTTTCTTGGATAAGAGTTTTCCACCCTTCACTTTGAATTCTGGAATAGGAAGCCATGATCCCAGCGTCATCACTTTTGGACATTATGACGGCTCCAGCTCCATCTCCAAAAAGTGAAGAAACGTACGGCTCTTTCCAATCGACCACGATCGAAAGTTTTTCGCTTCCTACAATTGCTATCTTTGAAAAGCTACCACTTTTTATCATTGAATCCGCTATTTCCATGGCTTGAAGAAAACCGGAACATCCCGCTTGAATGTCCACTCCGCCTATTTCCGTGCCGATTGCGGCTTGTATTCTTCCTGCCATTCCCGGAATCAAGGTATCAGATGAGTTAGTCGCAACAAATATGTACTCTATTTCTTTAAGAGAAATATTGGCATTTTCCGCCGCTTCTTTCAAGGCCTTTATACCCATTTCCGTAGCGCTTTCTTCTGCTATATGACGACGTTTTATGCCAGTTCTACGGTAAATCCAGCCCTTTTCCAGATTCGTATTATTTTCTATTTCTGAATTTTCCACGATCTTTGGCGGTAAGTACCCGCCTATTCCTATTATTTTAGAGAAGCTCATTTTCATCTTTCATCCCCAACAACAGAGTGGCGCTTGCACACACTTCATCGTTGACTTTTGCCACTGCCTTAACGTTTATCACAGAAAATCGTTCGGAAACGATCTCGATTTCATATATCAATTTGTCTCCTGGCCTTACAACCTTTCTGAATCTAACCTTATCGGCTCCCAAAAAAAGAGGCACTTTTTTTGGATCCAGACCAATCAATCCAGCTGTTTGAGCCATACCTTCGAGTATTAAAACCCCTGGCATTATGGGATTGTTTGGAAAATGCCCTTGAAATTGTGGCTCGTTGTGGCTCACGTTTTTAAAGGCAATTATCTTCTTTTCACTCTTGGATATTATTCCATCAACCATGATAAAAGGGTATCTATGAGGTAAAATTTTCATTATTTCATCGTTTATTTCAGCCATTTCACACCTCCGGAATTACTGTAACGCTAACCGTGCCTAATCCATACAGAGAAGCAGCTACTGGATTCATCCATCCCATTGCCACTTTACATTTGAATTTTGAAAGGAACGAAGAGGCTATCGCGTTTGCCATTCTACTTTTTCCACTGTGCCTGATATCGACTGTAAAATGCTTTTCATTAATATCTCTCATCATAGAAGTTATGGCTCCATTTGCACTCCACGTTTGTTTTAAAAAGGTTCTTCCTCCTATGTGTTTTACCAGATTAAAGCTTCTTGTTAATATCATTCTTGAACTTTTAGACGATATTATTCCATTTTTCTTCAAAAAAGAGACGTCTGAAAACAAGATATACGTTCTGCTTTTTGAAGAAAAATTTTTCAAGCCTTTGATATCTTTCTCACCTTTTAAAAGGTGAGAAAGCGTAACGTTATCCGTTAAAACTTTTTCAACGTGAATTTTGTTTTCCATTGCCGCAACGAGAGACACTGAACGTTCCACGAAATTTACAGGCCAAGATGGAAGGATGACGTCTACCCTTCCATCTTCATTTATGGCCTGAAAAAGCATTTCTTTGACTTCTTTAAAAGATGGTGGATCGACGATGACGTTTTTTACGGAGAGAAAGTAAGAATTCCTTTTTAATTTTGAAATTTCGACCTTTTTTCCTCTCCATTCAACGTAAAGGGGGATTTTTTTTACCCCTTCAACATCAACGGAAGTATCCGTTATTATCAATCTTCGTACCTCCCACCAATTATGGACGCGTTGTGTCCTCCGAAACCGAAGGAATTGGATATGAAATTCTTTATTTCCGTTTCAAGTGGCTCTTCGGCAACGCAATTCACGTTTATTTCTGGATCCTTGTTCTCCAGGTTAACCGTTGGGGGAATAACGGAGTTTTTCATACTCAACAGCGAAGCTATGAATTCAACGGCCCCAGCGGCTCCAAGAAGATGACCAATTTGGGATTTCGTAGAGCTAACAACGAGCGTCTTAACATTTTCACCGAAGACCTTTTCTACAGCTTTCATTTCCGCCACGTCTCCAACCGGTGTTGAGGTGCCATGGGCGTTAACGTAATTTATTTCATTTAGATTCAAACTTGACATTTCGACTGCCTTTTTCATCGAAGATGCGGCTCCCCTTCCTTCAGGATCTGGCTGAACCATATGATATGCGTCTGCGCTCATGCCATAGCCTTTTATCTCTCCGTAAATCTTTGCCCCTCTTTTTAACGCAGATTCTAACGATTCAAAGACGAGAATGCCAGCTCCTTCTCCCATTACAAAGCCGTCTCTATCTTTGTCAAATGGTCTTGATGCACGCTCTGGTTCATCGTTACGAGCCGAAAGCGCTTTCATGTTTCCGAAGGCGGCAACTGAAACGGAGGAAATCGGTGCCTCGGCGCCGCCCGTTATAACGATATCTGCTTCTCCGTTTTTAATGATGCTCGCTGCTGTTATCATCGCATGAGCACTTGAAGCGCATGCACTTACGGTGGCAAAATTTGGCCCTTTAGCTCCGTAGATATTTGCAATGGTTCCTGCCAGAGTATCGGCTATCATCATTGGCACGAGGAAAGGACTGACTCGTGATGGTCCTTTTTCCAACATGTTTTTTATTTCTTTTTCTAACGAAATTATTCCTCCCACGCCAGAAGCCACTATAACACCTGCTTTTTCTAAATATTCATTTGTAAGATTCGCATCCTCAATGGCTTCTTTTGCCGCCGCGACGCCAAGTTGGGTGTACCTATCGTACCTTCTAACTTCTTTCGGGTTCATGTACTTTTTTGGATCGAAGTTTTTTACCTCTGCGGCAATTTGAGTACGAAAATCACTCGCATCGAAAGCGCTTATCTTTGAAACAAAGCTTTTCAAGGAAAGTAATCCATTCCAGAAATCATCTTTTCCGATTCCACTAGGCGCGACTACTCCCATTCCTGTTATGACTACACGCGTATTTTTCAACTGTTCTCACCCTTTCTTTAATTCTTTCCTTCTCATTGCCAAAGCAAAAAACGTGCCAAAACTAACTTAGCCAAATTTAAGGAGTTTTTAGAAATGACAAAATCATGACCGTCCAAAAAATGGACAGTTGAAAATTTATAAGTTCAAATTTTGGACACTAAGATTTTGATATAATTTTCAACAATCTTTTTGCCGCCAAATAGGGGCCTTCTTTTTCATAGCCAGCTATGCCAAGCATGGTTCTTATTTCCCCAACTTTTACTCCACTTTCAAACATTTTATTCATGTAATGCTCTACTATTTTTTCGTGTTCCTCCCTTTTTTGAATCGCACCAAAAGGGTTAGCGAAGTAAGAATACGACATTCCCTTTTCTGAGGTTGTCCCTTTTGCCATTCTGGCTCCTTGTGAAAAAACATTTATCGCATCTTCAACTTTATCAAAGAAGAGTACCCTTTTTTCATCAGAATGAACGTTCGTGTAGTTGTTGGCATAAAAGAAGAAATCTATTGGGGTTGGCTGGATGATCTCGTCATAGTTTCCATAAGGAACTATAACTCGTGCGTTGGTTTGATCTGGATTCATGAAAATACTTCTATCTATGTTGGAATATGCGTATCCAGGCGGAAGATCATCCAAACGCACAAATGCTCCCGTTTCAGTACCGTAAGCGACTATTTTTCCATTTTCTACGTCCAATGATCCCATATCATCTATTATCACTCTCAAATGAGAAACTTCTGAAAATCGACTAAGCGCATCAAGTGTCTCTGATTTTCCAGCACCGCTGTCTCCCATAAACATTGCAGTGGCACTTTTACCGTTTTTGAGTTTTATTTGAGCAAGTGAACCGTGAATGGGCAACTTGAACCTATCTATCATTATCAAGTTGTGCACCGTTAACAGTATTTTCTTGGCGTATCCGAAGTAGTCGTTTTCCTCTAACTGTGGTATCGCTCCAACGTAGAGTTCATCTTTAAACACCACTCCATTGGGATAATCGTTGCCCACTTTTTCTTGCGGGACTCCAAATAAAACTATTCCGTCCGGATTCCTTAGTTCATCAGGTGTGGCTATTTCGTAAAGGTTGGCAAGCCCTGCGGCGTGGCAAAGGTTTTCTGAATTTATGTAAACGTATATAAGGAGATTTCCAACGTGCAGCGGCAGCGCATACCAATCTTTGTTCAGTTCCACGTGAGAAAGAAATTCTCTTTTTATGACGGGGAATACCCCTTTCCTTTTGTTGGAATTCGTGTAGAATATCACCGGTGGCTCATAAATAACGCTCCAAATGAAAGGTACTGAATACATCCAGGTGTATTTCATTCTTTCTTCACGTTTCATTCTTGATTTATCAACTATGAATATGGCTTGCGCTCCACTGGAAACTTGGCGCAAAATTTTTTCCGTCTTAACAGAAATGTTGGTTTCCATGGAACGATAAACGTTTCTTACGGTTTTTTCGAAAGTTTCCCCTACAAGTTCCGCCTCCTTCATGGCGTTAAGTCTTGCATCGAAAGACTTTAAATATCTTTCACGCTTGATCACGAAACGATGTTTTTTACGCCAAAAATCATACAACCCTTCGATGAATTTATGCAAAAGCGCTTTATCTTCATTTCCTTTTTTAAGAGGCTTAAACGTTAATTGGTACAAAAAACTCATGACTTTATCGAAGTTTATTTTCTTTGATTTCTTGCTTTTCATAAGTGCGTGAAGAAGTTTTGGATCACTGCTTTTTAACACTTCCACATACTCTCTTACTATCTTTTCGAACAAAGGGTTAGAGATGATCTGAGCGTAGTTATCTATTATGCTTCCTTTGATTACAACTGTTCTTGACAAAGTCCTTCACCTTCCTTTCTTTGCAGTTAAGCGAATTTCATGCCAAACAAAAAATGCCGTTTTACGGCATTTTCATCGCTTTTCCTGACGTTTTTACCATCCAATTTTTGGACTATAAACTCATGTACGTAAATTTTGCAAAGCATTTTAAAGGAGGATAATTTCTCCTCAAAGTGCTTGTCAAATTTTTAAAAGTGCACTTTGAGGTATCTCAGCTTTTTGAAGAAAGTCATTTGGAAAGTCCAATTTTTCGTTTAGAGGAACAAAGAGGTGCAAGGTAACCTTTTCGGTGAATTCAGGAGGTGAATAGTAAAAATAACCGGCTTTTCTGAAACGGTAAGCCAATTTATCGAAGTTGTGATAATCGGTTTCAACTTTGATTTTTTTTCCTATTAGAAATTTTTCTTGCTTTCCTTTCAGTGCCATATTAGCGGCACCTGAGTACGCCTCTATTAGCCCTCTTATTCCCAATTTCGTTCCGCCAAAGTACCTTGTTACAACCACGGCAACTCTATCCATGCCGGAAGATTTTATGCTAAAAAGGATTGGTTTCCCGGCGCTTCCTGAAGGTTCGCCCGCGTCAGATGAGTATTCAGTTTCTCCTATCTTATAGGCCCAACAATTGTGAGTAGCATCTTTGAATTCAAAAGAAATTTTTGAAATAAACGCCTTTGCTGCATCTTCGCTTTCAACGAAAGAAGCCGTGGCAATAAAAATGGAATGCTTGATTTTTATAGAAGCTCTGGAGATTTCTTTCAGAGATGTGAAAGTATCAAACTTCATTTCGTTTTTTTAATAGCTGATTTCAAACGTTCTATTTCCCTTTTGATTATTCCGGCGAGTTCGTAATTTTCACTCTTTATGGCTTTTGCCATCTTTCTTCTCAAAATGGAAATTTCGTAATTAACCTTTTCTTCTTCTTGTAATTCTGTTCCAAACATGCTTTTTATGTTTTCGGCAAGAAAGGAAACACTGTCAACTTTTACCAATTCTATGGCGACATTTACCTTCGGTTTTGAATTCATAATGGTCCAACTATCTAAATTCAAATTGAATCTATCACTTTTAAACGAATTTATACTTTTTTTTAAGCATTCCCGGCAATAAGCTATTTCTTTGACAAAACCTTCTAAATAAACGTTCACAACTACATTCGCTTTTTTACCGCAAACGGTACATTTCTTTTCCATCTAAACCACCTTCATACCGTTAAACTTGTTCATTGCATATCTTAAACCATATTTGGCACTTTCCACAACCGCTTCGACGGATAACTCAAGTACTTTATCAAGCTTTATCATTTCATCATCTGTGAACTCAGAGAGTACAAAATCTACAGCGTTTGATGTTTTAGGACCAATTCCAACTCTCAGGCGCGGAAACTCATTTGTTCCCAACGCGTCTATAATAGATTGTACACCTTTATGGCCACCAGAAGATCCCTTTTGTTTTATTCTTATCTTTCCCAAAGGAAGGTCCAGATCATCAGAGACCACCATTGGAAGACTAGACAGTTTTAAATGCTTGAATATCTCTCCGCTTAGATTCATAAAAGTTAAGGGACGTAACAAAACAAATGGCATTTTTTCCACTGCCACAGAGTAAAGAGTGTACAATTTTTCTTTTCTTTCAAAATGCGGTGGATATTTCTTCAAAAACTTGTCTAAAAACAAAAAACCAACGTTGTGACGGGTAAAAACGTACTGTGGGCCTGGATTTCCCAAGCCCACTATCACGAACTCTTCCACCTTACTCTTTTTCTTTTTCCTCAGGTTCTTTTTCCTTTATAGCTTCTGGTTCTACTTCTTCGCTTTCTTCTGTAACTTCAACTTCTTCCGCTCTTGGAGCCTTTATTCCAACGACAACTTCATCTAAATCTGTAAGAATTTTCATCGTTTCTGGAATGTTAAGATCTTTGACTCTCAAAGATTCACCCACACCGAGAGATGAAACATCCACTACTATCTCTTCTATAAGATCTTTTGGCAACACTTCTATTTCGATTTCTCTTATAACTTCTTCAAGTACTCCTCCAGCTTTCACGCCGGCAGCTTCTCCAACGAATTTAAGGGGTATTCTGAAGTGCATTACCTTTCCTTTTTCTGGTTCGTAAAAATCCGCGTGAATGACCTTCGTCGTTAATTTGTGTCTTTGAATGCTTTTAATGAAAACATCCAACTCTTCGGTTTTGTCACCTTTAATTATCAGATGAACTGGTGTTGTTTCTCTTGCCTTTTCAAGCAAAGAAACCATTTCTGCTTCCGGAATCTGAACTTTGATGTTTTCCCTATCAGGCCCGTAAACTATTCCGGGAATCAGATTCTTTTTTAACAGTCTTTTTGCTTTTTCGTTTTCTCTAACGGTTGCTTCTAAAGTTAAAGCCATAAAAAAACTCCTCCTTATCTGAATCTTTCTATCTGAACAATATGCTTACTGACAGATTTCTTCTTATTCTCATTATAGCTTCACCTAACAACGGTGCTATGGAGACGACAGAAATTTTTTTTGGTAACCTTTCATGGTAAATCGTATCGGTCACGTAAATGTGATCGATGGGAGAATCATCCAGAATTTTCAGCGCTTCTCCCGAAAATATACCATGCGTTGCGCAGGAAATGATCTTTTCGGCTCCATGCTTTTTCAGCAATTCCGCACCTGCTACCAGTGTCCTGGCAGTGTCGATTATATCATCAAACATTATCGCAGTTCTACCTTCAACTTCTCCTATTACGTGAAGCACTTCCGCAACGTTGTCTTTCGGCCTTCTCTTATCCATAATGGCCATTGGAACGCCAAATTTTTCGGCTATCTTTCTCGCCCGTTTCACCGCGCCAACGTCTGGGGCCACAATAACAGTTTTGTTTTTGTCAAACGTTTCGTACTTCTTCAAAGCCTTAAAGAAAACTGGAAAAGATTGCAAATTATCAACGGGTATATCGAAAAAGCCTTGAATTTGTTCCGCGTGCAAATCGACTGTTAACACCCTTGTTGCCCCTGCTACCGTTAAAAGATTTGCCACGAGCTTTGCCGTTATCGGATCTCTTCCTTTTGCTTTTCTATCCTGCCGCGCGTACCCGTAGTAAGGCATCACAACGGCTATGCTGTTTGCTGAAGCCCTTCTCAGAGCATCTACCATTATTAGCAATTCCATTAAATTATCGTTGACTGGAGTGGAAGTCGATTGAATCACGAAAACGTCATGACCTCGGACCGTCTCCCCTATTCTGCAATTTATCTCTCCGTCCGAGAAGCGAGACAATTCCACTGAAGCGGGAGAAACGTTCACGTACGCACATATTCTGTTTAAAAGAGCTTTGTTAGATGAACCGCCTAAAATTTTAAGCTCACTTTTCATCTTCTTCCTCCATCTTCTTCAAAACCCATTTTTCTTTGTTAACCTGTCTCGCTCGGCCAAGTGCCAAGGCAAAAGGTGGCACATCTTGAGTTATAACAGACCCCGCACCTATCAGCGCTCCTTCTCCGATTTTTACCGGCGCTACAAGGGCTGTATTGGATCCTATAAATGAATTTTTACCTATAAAAGTTTTGTTTTTCTTCACGCCATCGTAATTACACGTTATGGTGCCTGCTCCTATGTTCGTACCTTTTTCAACTGTTGCATCGCCAAGATAGGTTAAATGCTGGGCCTTTACACCTTCAAAGAGGTGGGAATTTTTAACTTCCACGTAATTTCCAACTTTAACGTCTCTTTCTAATTTTGTGCCCGGTCTTAGCCTTGAAAAGGGTCCAACCCTACATCCTTGTGAAATGTAAGTGTTGTCACACTCGGATCTTATCACATAAGTGTTTCCACCAACAAAAGTATCCTTTAAGGTTGTCTGTGGACCTATGACTGCACCGCTTTTTATAGTGCTTTTTCCGTAAACGAATGAGAATGGCTTTATCACAACGCCCGCTTCTATATCCACATCAGGTCCTATGAACGTGCTCGAAGGATCTTCTATGGTAACGCCCTTTTCCATGAAAAGATCGAGTATGTGTTCTCTTGCTATTTTCGCAAGCTGCGCCAATTCTTTTTGCGTATTTGCACCTAGAATTTCCTGTGGATTTTTCACTTCTAACGTGTCAACTTCATACCCGTTGGCCAACAGTACTTCTACCGCATCTGTAAGGTAATATTCGCCTTTTTTGTTGGAAGGTTTTATCCTTTTAAGCGCAAAACGCAACGCTTTTCCCTTAAAAGCGTACATTCCACTGTTCACTTCATTTACTTTCAAAGTTTCTTCGTCAGCGTCAATTTCTTCAACTATTTTCGATATTCTTTCCCCCTGTCTTACTATTCTTCCATAACCTGAGGGATTATCGACTTTCGCCGTTAAGATCGTCATATCTGCCTGTGAAGAAAACAATCTTTTTATTGTTTCTGGCTTTATCAGCGGCGCGTCTCCATACAAAACGACTATTTTATCTTCTTCTTCCACGAATTCTTCTGCACACTTCACCGCGTGCGCGGTGCCAAGTTGTTCTTCCTGAACGTACACTTTCGTTCCTTCTGGAAGAACTCTCTTGACTTCATCCATCCCATGACCAACGACAACGGCAAACTGCGTAATTCCCGCGTTCAACGTGCTGTCAATTACCCATCTCAGCATCGGCTTTTCCAAGATATTATGAAGCACCTTTGGTGTCGGAGAACGCATGCGTTTTCCCAAACCGCCTGCAAGAATTAAAACTTTATTCACCTTTTCTCACCTCTGGGATTATACATAAATCAGACTTCATTTACAAATGAAAGCGCTTTCTTTACAATTTCTTCAAGATCGCGCGCACCGCTTTTAACCGCCTTTTTAACCGCTTCAAAAGACTTTTGTCTTGAAAAGCCAAGAGCCAGCATCGTTTCAACGGCTTCTCCAATTTTGCCATCTTCTTTTTGCACACTTTCCAGTTTTCCGGCAAGCTCAACGATCATTCTTTCGGCCGTTTTTGCTCCAACGGACGGGAGAGATTTCAAAAAGGCAACATCTTTGGAGTTAATCGCATTTGCGAATGTATCGAGATCTGTCACGTCCAATATCTTTAAGGCGTTTTTTGGTCCTATCCCGCTAACTTTTACAAGCGCATCGTACATTGTTCTTTCCGCGTTATCCAGAAAACCCACCAATTCGGTTGGAGAATTTTCTTTTGTTATTTCGCGCGTGTAAAGGATTACCTCTTCTTCGAGATCGATTTTGATCAGATCTTTAGATATCATTGAAATTTCGTAGAGGATGCCATTCACTTCTAAGACAACGGACGCATCGAACTTTGAATGGACGATTCCCTTCAATCCCCATATCATTTCTCATTCACCATCGGCTTCCAAATTACCGGTTAAAAAAGTTCTTGCCTTTCCTATGGTGTAAAAAGAGCCGCTTATCAACATAACGGCTTTTTCATTTTTACACATATCGTGGCACGTATTTACCGCGTCTTCAATATTTTTTATGAAGCCAACGTTGTCGTATTTTTGAGCAGCCAACGTGTAGACTTCAAATGAGTTCGTTGCCCTCGGACTTTCCGGAGTAGTTATGTAAAGGTGTTTTACAACTGGAGCTATCGTGTCTATCATTCCCATGTAATCTTTATCGTTTAAAATTCCTATAACGGCATTTACGTTTTTCGAGGGGAAATAAATCTTTAAATTTTGAGCCAGAACTTTCATTGCGGGTTTGTTGTGAGCCGCATCAAGAATGACGGTTATGTCCGAGGGAAGCCATTCAAATCTTCCTTCTAAATTCAAAGTGAATATGGTGTCAAACGCTTTTTTCTCATCAAAGCGAAAGATTTTTTTATCTTCAATGATTTTCAAGGCCGCCAAAGCTATTGCAATGTTTTGCACTGCTTGTATGCCGTTCATTCTCGTTTCAAAGTGAGTGCTTTCATCTTTCCAGATGAAGTCAAAGGAATTCTTCCCCAGCTCAAAATTTTCATTTGCGATGGCGTAATCCTTTCCCCAATTTACTATCTGGCTTTCGTATTCTTTTGCTTTTGAAGCTATAACATTAAAAGCATCTTCTTCCATCTTTCCAAGCACCAGAGGGACTCCTTTTTTTATTATACCCGCCTTTTCAAAGGCTATCTTTGAAAGGGTGTTTCCAAGGATGTCCATGTGATCGAAATCCACCGTGGTGATCACAGAAACTATTGGATCATCCACCACATTGGTAGCATCGAATCTTCCGCCAAGACCAACTTCTGAAACTACCACCTCGGCCCCCTTTTCTTTGAAGTAAAGAAAGGCCATCGCGGTGACTATTTCAAAAAAAGTCGGCTCCATCTCTGGAGCTGACATCTTATTCGCTTCGTTCATAACCTTTTCGAAAATTTCAACGCATTCGTTTTTTGAAATGTAGTCATCGTTAAAGCGTATTCTTTCTCTGAACGTTTCCACGTGAGGTGAGAAATAACTTCCAACTTTCACACCGTGAGCCTTTAACATGGCTGAGATGGTTTTAACCACTGTCCCCTTGCCGTTGGTTCCGCCCACGTGAACGTATTTGAAAGTTTTTTGTGGATTTCCAAGCCTTGCAAGGAGTTCTTCAATTCTTTCAAGCCCAAGCTTCATTTTAGTTTCGGGGTGGACTGAGTAAAGTGTTTTGAGCATATCCGCGTAATTCACTTCGATCACCTTGCTCATCTTTCGAGTTCTTCAATAGTTTTCTTCAATTTTTCTATTTTTTGTCCCAATTCGTCTCTTTCGTTTTTCACTTTTTGTACTATTTCCTGCGGAGCTTTGTTCAGAAAGTCGGGATTTGAAATCTTTTTCTCAGCCTTTTCAAAATCTCTTTTCAACTTTTCAACCTTTTTATGAAGTCTTTCAATCTCTGAAGAAATATCGAATTCTTCGTTCATGACCACAAAGATCTCATTATTTAATCCAACGGCAGCAGTCATTGAATGTGTGGGTCTCTTTTCCACTTTTTCGATCGTTGAAACGTTTGCAAGCTTCACAATGTACTCTTTAACGGCCTCGTTGGCAAACAGATCATCTTTTCCGCTGTAAGCGACCCTCACCTTTTCAGATGGAGGAAGTTCCAACTCCGCTTTTACAGATCTTATTCCTTTTATGGCGTTCAAGATGAATTCAAAGCCCTCTTCTTTAAAGTCGTACTCTTTTCTTTTCTGTGGCCATGTTGATTTTGCCACAAATCCCTCAAAGAAATTTGACCACACCTCTTCTGTTATAAATGGCATAAAAGGATGAAGGAGCTGCATGCTGGTTTTTAAAACATGAAGAAGCACACGCTTCGTGTTTTCTGAGTACAAAGCGTTCTTCAGCTGAACTTTTGAAATTTCTATGTACCAGTCGCAAAAATCTCCCCAGAAAAAGTTGTAAATTGCGTGTGCCGCCTGATTCAGATCGTATGACTCTATGGCCTCGCTAACTTCTATTATGGCGTTATTCAATTTGGACAATATCCATCTGTCAGCGACCGTTTTGGCTTCAGGAAGTTCGTACTTAATACCTTCGACATTCATCTTTACAAAGCGCGCGGCGTTCCATATTTTGTTTGAAAAGTGTTTGAAAGACTCAAATGCCCTTTCATCAAGGTTTATGTCTCTTCCCTGAGCTGCCAGCATGGCTAGGGTTATGCGCATCGCATCGGCACCGTATTCGTTAACCACTTCTATGGGATCTATGCCGTTACCAAGCGATTTTGACATTTTTCTTCCGTATTTGTCCCTTACAAGTTGATGAATGTACACGTCGTGAAAAGGCACATCGTGCATGAATTCCAGCCCCATAACTATCATTCTGGCAACCCAGAAGAATATTATGTCAAAGCCGGTTACGAGCAGATCCGTTGGATAATATTTTTTCAAATCTTCCGTATTTTCAGGCCATCCCAGCGTTGAAAAAGGCCATAGTGCCGAAGAAAACCATGTATCAAGCACATCTTCGTCCTGGACTATATTTGTCGATCCACACGCTTCGCACGCATGAGGTTCATCTTCTGAAACTGTTATGTGGCCACAGTCTTTGCAGTACCATACCGGAATTCTATGGCCCCACCATAACTGTCTTGATATACACCAGTCTCTAACATTTTCCATCCAATTGAGGTAAACTTTTTTCCATCTGTCAGGGTGAAATTTCACACTTCCATCTTTTACCGCCTTTATTGCAGGTTCGGCTAAGGGCTTCATTTTGACAAACCATTGATCTGAAAGTTTTGGTTCAACTACCGTGTGGCATCTGTAGCAATGACCCACCGAATGGACGTAATCTTCGACTTTTACCAGATAGTCTTCTTTTTCAAGATCTCTAACAATCGATCCTCTTGCCTCTTCGCGACTCATTCCCTTGTAAGGAGAATCGAATTTTATTTTTGCTTCATCATCGAATATGTCAATCGTTTCCAAATTATGTCTTTTTCCTATCTCGAAATCGTTTGGGTCATGGGCGGGCGTTACCTTCAGCGCACCGGTTCCAAATGTCATATCGACGTACTCGTCGGCTATTATTGGAATTTTTCTTCCTACCAATGGAAGAATTGCCCGTTTCCCAACGATATTTTTGTATCTCTCATCATCTGGGTTTACGGCTATGGCGGTGTCGCCTAACATCGTTTCGGGTCTTGTCGTCGCGATTACAACTTCACCGCCTCCGTCGATAGGATACCTTACATGATAGAGTTTTCCCTTTTCATCCTCGTACTCTATTTCTTCGTTGGAGAGAACCGTTCCGCATTTTGGACACCAATTCACCATGTACTTTCCTTTGTATATCAATCCTTTTTTGTACAAAGAAACGAAAACTTTCTTTACGGCTTTATTCAGCCCTTCATCAAGCGTGAATCTTTCTTTGCTCCAGTCACACGAAGCGCCCATGCTTTCTATTTGCGTTCTTATGCGTTTGCGGTATTCATTTGCCCACTCCCACGTAACTTCTGTGAACTTTTCCCTTCCTATTTCTTCTTTTGTTTTTCCCTCTTTATCCAGCTTTTTCACCACCACGTTTTGTGTTGCTATACCCGCATGATCTTCGCCCGGCAACCACAGAGTTTCTTTACCTTTCATTCGATTGTATCTGGTTATGATATCTTGTACCACTATGTTCAAAGCGTGTCCCATGTGAAGCTGGCCCGTTATGTTGGGAGGCGGTATCACCATGGAAAATTTTCCATTTCCCTTTTCAGGTTTGAAAACGCCGTTTTCTTTCCACTTTTCGTACCATTTTTTTTCTATATCTTCAGGAGAGTAAGATTTATTCACAAAAAGACAACTCACCGTCTACTTGCGGTGGTTGATTCACCTCCCGTTTTCAAATTCTCGTTGAATTATACCATCAAAGCGAGGCGTCAATCATCATTCACATATCCGTTTGTCGCAAGATTGAAACTCCTGGCAATCGATTTCGCCACTTCTTTGATTTTATTTTTCGGTACCAAACATGAAATTCTACTATTTGAAGAGCTTATCATGTCTATGTTTGCCCCAACGTCTGCTATAGAACTGAACATGGCGTGTATGATCTCGGACGATCCAAGAATGTTGACTCCCACTATCGAAACTTTTGCGATTTCTTCATCGAAGTGCACATTTTCCGCCTTTACTTCATCTTTTACCTCTTTGATTGCTTGAATGGCTTCGGAAAAATCATCGTTGGCCACGGTAAAAGCAACGTCGTTCTTCTTTTCCTTGTGCATACTCTGAACTATCATATCCAGAGCGAGATGGCGGGAAGCCAATTTTTCAAATATCTTGGCGGCTATTCCGGGCTCATCCGGAACGCCTTCCACAACGATCTTCACTATATTTTCATCAACGGTTAAAGCTCTAACAACGGGCTCTTCCATATCATTCATCCCTTCTATTTTCGTTCCCGTTCCGTTTTCATGAGCGTGTTTGACAACGAGGGGCACTTTGTAACGCCGAGCCAATTCAACGGCCCTTAAATGAAGAACCTTTGCACCGTGAGCCGCCATTTCGATCATTTCGTCGTAAGAGATTCTATCTATGTGTTTTGGCGATTCAACGTACCGTGGATCGGCTGCGTAGACGCCATCCACATCGGTGAATATTTCGCATACGTCGGCGTCTAAGGCGTAAGCTATTGCAACCGCCGTTGTGTCGGAGCCCCCACGCCCTAAAGTTGTTATCTCACCGGATGGGCTTATTCCTTGAAAGCCCGCCACCACTGGAATTTTTCCTTCGTCAAGTATGCTGCGAAGCGTGCCTCTGTAAACACGTTTTAATTTTGCACGTGAGTGGGTAGAATCCGTATCTATGCCAGCTTGAAAACCGGTTAGAGAAATAGCTTTTTTCCCCAGCTTCGAAAGCGCTGAAGCAAGCAGGGCAATTGATATCTGTTCCCCTGTCGAAACTATCATGTCGTATTCTCTTGGGCTGGGCTCGTCATTTACTTTGTGAAGTAAGTCAATGAGATAATTGGTCGTTTTTCCCATGGCTGATACCACAACCACGACGTCATTTCCTTCGTCTTTTGAAAGGGCTATTTTTTCCGCTATTTTTAAAATCTTTTCCGGTGTTTCCACAGATGTGCCTCCGTACTTTTTAACTATTACCAAGATCTTCCACCTTTTTCCCCTCATTTTTTTGCGCGTTCAAGTATATTAAAAGAAAAAGACCGGTGTAAACGAAAAGATCTCCAACGCTGCAGGCGTAATGAAGATTTAGAAAATTTATGGGTATCACGTCTGATAAAAACGGAAAGATTGTTTTTGAAGACATGAAAACGTGTTTGGCATCCATCATGTTTGGATTGAGCCCTGCCAGTATGAGTGTACGCTTTGAAACTGGCATTTTCCCCATATTCACTATTACAACGAAAGAATTGAGAAATTCGCCCACGCTTATCATGAAAAATCCCTTTATTTTCCAGTTCATCAAACAGAATATCGCCAGTGTCAGGTAAGCGGTGATGGTTATGGCTCCAGAAAAGCGACCCGGATCTTTTAAAACAACGAAAAGTTCCAGAGCGAACGGCACGAAAACCAGGTAAAACCATTTAAATTCCGTGTTTAATGGATTCCACACGCTCTTTTTTATCAACAGCGATAAACCCAACGCTGTTATCGTTATGTAGAGGAATATCATTCTTCTTTCTCCGCATCTTCTCCTTTTCTTATCGCTTCTATTTTTTCTATAACATCCAAAAAGGCGGCCAATGCAACCGGATCAAAAGACCTTCCGCTTTCTTCTTTCATTATACTCAACGCCGCTTTTGGATCGAATTCTTTCCGGTAAGCGCGCTGTGTCGTCAGCGCGTCGTAGACGTCCACTATCTCTATTATTCTCGCTTCGAGTGGAATTTCTCTTCCCTTTAACCCTTCCGGATATCCGCTACCGTCCCAATGTTCGTGGTGATACTTTACCCATGGGACCATTTTCTTAAACGAAGGTATTTCGCTTAATATCTTCGCACCGTTTACGGGGTGAGCTTTTATCTCTTCGAATTCTTCCAGAGACAATTTCCCCGGTTTGTTGAGGATTCTGTCTCTAATTCCTATCTTTCCTATATCGTGAAGCCATGCCGCCATTTTCAATTCTTCGAGATGCCTTCCTTCAATTCCAAGCCTTTCAGC
>WFYR01000064.1 GCA_015489955.1 Mesoaciditoga sp.
ATTGGTAAAGATGTAATTAGCCATAAGTCAGTTACGTCAATAGCATCGTCTTTACGAAGCGGTGCTTCTTTTACAGCTTCTTTTACAGCCAAAACGTATTTTTCTATTTCCTTTTCTTCATTTTCCATCTTTGTTCCTCCAATTTTTGAAACTCGGTGAGTACATTGGTAATGATAGCATAAAGTGTGTTTATTTTTTGTGAATGTGAAGCGAGGGTGTTAAAATAAAGTGCGCGAGAGAATTTTTTAAAATGTTTCAATTGCTCTCAAAGGAGAGGGTATGAGAGAATTCGTTCATCTTCATCTTCACACTGAATACAGTTTACTCGATTCAATTGTGCGAATAGACCCTTTGATTGAGAAAGTAAAAAATCTTGGTATGAATGCGGTGGCCATAACCGATCATGGTACTATGGCGGGAGTTGGCAAATTTCATTCTACCGCTTTAAAAAATGGTATTAAACCCGTCATAGGCTGTGAAGTGTACATGAAAGGAGAAGGAAGAAAACGCCACCATCTTACGATAATAGCCAAAAACCAAAATGGATATTTTTCTATTGTAAGATCTCTGAATGATTTAAAAAAAAGAGATGAAAAGGGCTTTAATGATGAGGACATCTTCAAACTTGAAGATGTCATTGTTCTTTCTGGATGCATTGGTGGAAAAATTCCAGACGCTATATTGAACGATGACTTTGAGAGTGCAAAATCTCTTGTTAAATCTTACAAAGAACGTTTTAAAGATGATTTTTATCTTGAGCTCATGAGGACTGGACTGCCTCAACAAAAAAAGGTAAACACGGCTTTAATGCGATTATCAGAGCTGTATAACGTGAAAGTTGTGGCCACGAATGATGTTCATTTTCTGAATAAAGAAGATGCAAAAGCCCACGGTCTTTTCGTTTCCATTGGAAGAAATATGAAATGGGATGGAGAATACGCTTACGGTAGCGATGAGTACTACTTACGAAGTCCAGAAGAGATGTATGAGCTTTTTAAAGATATTCCACAAGCATTGGAAAACACCGTGGAAATAGCGAACAAATGTGAAGAATACGATTTAAAACCAGGTATTGAACTTCCATCCTTACAAATAACAGATGAGAATGACTGTGAAAGGCTGAAAAAAGTTCTTCATTCCAAGGTTACCGATAAAAAGAGATGGAACAAAATAGAAGAAGAGCTTAAGATCATAGAAGCAAAAAACTTTTGTCGTTATTTCATGGTAGTGGCAGAAATAGTTAAAATTGCCGATGAAGCCGGAATAGTCATAGGACCAGGGAGAGGTTCCGCAGTCTCTTCAAACGTTGCTTACACCTTGGGAATAACGAGCGTTGATCCGATGAAGTACGACTTGCTCTTCGAAAGATTCTTAAACGAATATCGTCAAGGCGACCCGGACATAGATTTAGACGTTGAAGATACCGAACGGAATTCTTTAATACTAAAGGTGATCGAAAAGTTTGGGCAGGACAACGTCGTTCAAGTCGGCGCTTACGGAACACTTGGGAGTAGAGCCGTTATAAGGGCAATCGGAAAAGCTGTTAGCTTAAACGATAGAGTAATTAACGATCTGGTGTGGAAAGTATCGGGATACCATTCCATAGAGCAAGCTTTAAAAGAAAATCCATCATTGCAAAAGGCTTTAAAGGATCCGTCGATTTCAGAAACGCTCGAATACGCGAAATTTTTAGAAGGGATCGTTCACCATAGAACTATCCATGCCGCTGGTATTATCTTATCTTCAACCCCTATAAAGGACAAAATTCCTCTTGTATGGAATGTGAATTCGTGGGTGAGCGAAT
The DNA here is from genome assembly GCA_015489955.1 of Mesoaciditoga sp. GTDB lineage: Bacteria > Thermotogota > Thermotogae > Mesoaciditogales > Mesoaciditogaceae > Mesoaciditoga. Next base: position 1,805 of record WFYR01000064.1, read on the forward strand.
TCGACATGGATTCTTTGGCCGAACTTGGAGTTATAAAAATAGATCTGTTAGGACTAAAAACGCTAACCAACATAAAAGAAACGCTGGAAAATGCTACACGCAAAGAAATAAATGCTCTTCCAATCGATGATGAAAGTATATATTCCCTTCTAAGGGATGGAAAAACACTTGGAGTATTCCAGCTTGAAAGTCCTTCCGCGACCGCTTTGACTAAAAAAATGGCACCGGAAAAATTCGAAGATTTAATAGCGCTTCTAAGTCTCAATCGACCGGGACCAATGTATTCAGGAATGGCGGACGAGTACGTAAGAAGAAAACATGGTCTTTTTTCAAATGAAGACGAATTTGGACTAAACGATTTGCTCAGTGAAACGTATGGGATGATAGTTTATCAAGAGCAGATAATGCAAATTGCAAAAGAAATAGCTGGCTTTTCTCCGGCAAAGTCTGATTTGTTTCGAAAAGCCATATCAAAGAAAAAAAGTGAACTGATGGAAGAACTCAAGGATGAGTTTGTGAAAGGTTGCATGAAAAAAAGCGGATTTGAAAGTTCAAAGGCCGAAAGACTGTTTAAACTTATAACTTCATTCGCTTCATACGGTTTCAACAAGTCTCACAGTGTTGCGTATGCTCATATAACTGCCTGGACAGCTTATTTAAAGGCAAAAAAAACCGCTGATTATCTTTCTTCACTGATGAATTCACATTTATCTGATACAACGAAATTATCCCTTTACGCAAGTGAAGCAAAAAGAATGGGAGTGGAAATACTGCCGCCAGATGTGAACAGTTCGAAGGCTATTTTTAGCGTAGACTCAAATAAGATACTAAGTGGGTTGGCATCCGTTAAAGGTGTTGGACTTTCACTCGCAAACAGCATATATGAAGAAAGAAAAAAGGGGCGTTTTGAAAGTCTTGAAGATTTTCTTGCAAGAATTAGGAACGCCAAGCCAACTAAAAGGGCAATTGAAGCTTTGATCCTGAGTGGCGCATTGGATTCGGTGTGTACCAACAGAAAGTACGCTGTTGAAAACTTAGATCTCATATGGGATAGGGCAGAAGGCGGGCTGAAAGCCCTTCAACAACAGCTTTTTGGAGATGGAAAAAACGTGGATTTGCCTTCCGTAGACGACTATCCTGACTATTCTATTACAGAGAAAATTAACTTACAGCGCCAATACTTCGATTTGACGATTTCTTCACTAAACGGAAAGGGTTTTTCAAAGGTTTTGGAGGAAAATAGAGGAAAGGTAAAATTCTATCTTTCCGAAGATGGAGAAAAAGTTTTGGCAACGGACGGGGAAAGTGAAGAGGAAGTGATTTTGCCATTTTCTCTACCGCTTGGAGGCCCTTACGTAGGGATGTTCAAGCACGAAAACGGAAAGATGGTATTGGAAAGACTTTTACAAACGCCAAACATTACTTACATTTACATAGAAAATGTTAATGAGATTGAAGATACTCTTTCAAAACTTGTAGATGCTAAAGGTAAAAAGGTGATATTGAAGTTCAAAGGTATTTCCATGGTTATAGATGATAAAACGTTAAGTGAGGAGGTAGCACAGTGAAAGATGAAGAGATAAGAAAAGAGTATGAAAGGTGGAACGAAAAAACCGAAGAAACGCTGAAAAAGTTTCCTGAACGTGGCGAATTTAAAACCACCTGGGGTGAAGAGGTGAAAAGGCTTTACACTCCGATGGACGTTGGAGATTACTCGCAGATTGGTTTTCCGGCCGAGTACCCATTCACAAGGGGAGTCCAGAGCACCATGTACAGGGGAAAACTCTGGACAATGCGTCAATATGCCGGTTTTGGTACGGCTGAAGAGTCAAACAAGAGGTACAAATATCTTTTAGAACAAGGACAAAGCGGTTTATCGGTTGCTTTCGATCTTCCAACCCAAATTGGTTATGATTCGGACGATCCCCATTCTCTTGGAGAAGTGGGAAAAGTTGGAGTGGCAATTGATTCGCTTGAAGACATGGAAACACTTTTTGAAGGTATACCACTTGGAAAAGTGAGTACTTCAATGACGATAAACTCAACTGCCGCTGTACTTCTTGCCATGTATTTGACAGTCGGTGAAAAGCAAGGATTCAGTAGAGATACACTGCGCGGTACGATTCAAAACGATATCTTAAAAGAGTACATTGCGCGTGGAACGTACATTTTTCCACCTCAACCTTCAATGAGAATAATAACGAATATCTTCGAATTTTGTTCAAAAGAAATGCCTTTGTGGAATACGATAAGCATTAGTGGTTATCATATAAGGGAAGCTGGAGCAGATGCGGTTCAAGAAGTGGCTTTCACACTGGCAGATGGCATAGAATACGTAAGGGCTGCCGTGAACGCAGGGTTGGATCCCAATGTTTTTGGAAAGAGACTTTCTTTCTTTTTTGCCGCGCACAATGATTTTCTGGAAGAAATAGCGAAGTTCAGAGCGGCTAGAAGAATGTGGGCAAAGTTGATGAAAGAAAAATTTGGCGTTACCAATCCTTCGGCAATGCGTCTTAAATTCCATACGCAAACATCTGGTTCAACGCTTACCGCTCAACAACCGGATAACAACATAATCCGCGTTACCATTCAAGCGCTGGCAGCGGTGCTTGGCGGAACACAATCATTGCATACCAACTCAAGAGACGAGGCTTTGGCACTTCCAACGGAAGAGTCGGTGAGGATAGCTTTAAGAACTCAACAGATAATCGCTTACGAATCAGGAGTTCCAAAGACGGTTGATCCATTGGCAGGCTCTTATTACATAGAAAGTCTCACCGATTCGATAGAAAGAAGAGCTTTTGAATACATAGACAAAATAGAAGATCTTGGCGGAATGGTTAAGGCTATAGAATCTGGCTACGTGCAGCAGGAAATAAGCAATCGCGCTTACGAATATCAAAAAGAAGTTGAAAATGGAAAACAAATAGTTGTTGGAGTGAACAAATTTACAATAGAAGAAGAGCCTCCAAAATCCATTTTAAAGGTTAACGATCAGGTTGAACAAGAGCAAATAGAAAAACTCAAAAAATTGAAGGAAAAAAGAGACAACGAAAAAGTTAAAAAGGCTCTAACAGCTTTAGAAAACGCCGCTCGAACGGATGATAATATTATGTATCCGATAATAGAGGCCGTTAAAGTTTACGCAACGTTGGGGGAAATTTCGAACGTTTTAAGGGACGTTTTTGGCGAGTACAAGGAATCGATAACGATTTAAGCGTGTGAAGGAGGAGTTGAAAATGATAAAAGTTATGATAGCAAAGCCGGGATTGGATGGTCACGATAGAGGAGCCAAGGTCATAGCAAGAGCTTTGAGAGATGCCGGTATGGAAGTTATATACACTGGAATTAGACAAACTCCTGAACAAATAGCCCAGGCAGCTGTTGATGAAGACGTTGATGTGTTAGGGCTTTCAATACTTTCAGGTGCGCACATGAAGCTGGTCCCAAAAGTTTTGGATTTGTTGAAAGAAAAGGGGGCCAATATACCGGTTTTCGTTGGTGGTATAATCCCAGAAGAAGATGCCGAAAAACTGAAAGAAATGGGTGTCGTGGAAGTGTACGGACCCGGCACATCTACCGAAAAGGTTGCTGAGCAGGTGAAAAATTTTGTCGAACATTCGCATGCGTGATGAAGAGCTCATAGAAGGAATGAAAAATCGCGATAGGAAAGTATTGGCGAAGGTACTTTCTTTGTGCGAGAATTCCCCAGAAAGAGCAAATTTTTTGCTTTCAAAGCTGGAAAAGAAGCTTTCTCATCTTATCGGTATAACTGGCAGTCCTGGGGTTGGAAAGTCAACTTTAACGAGCTCAATTCTGGATGAATTGAAAAATAAAAATGTTGGTGTTGTCGTTGTAGATCCATCGAGTCCGTTTACGCATGGAGCCTTGCTCGGTGACAGAATAAGAATGCAATCTCACGCAACGTCTCGTAATGTCTTCATACGAAGTTTCGCGAGTAGGGGGGCACTTGGTGGACTGGCTCCTTCCATATTCGAGGCGTGCGATGCTTTTGAAGCTTTTGGAATGGACGATGTGATAATTGAAACCGTTGGAGTTGGGCAATCAGAGGTAGATATTAGAAATGTGGCCGACACCGTGGTTGTTGTGCTCTCACCCGATGGAGGAGACGAAGTGCAAATGATGAAAGCCGGTCTTATGGAAATAGCGGATGTTTTCGTGATAAACAAGGCGGATAATCCAAGAGCCCAAATTTTGAAATCAAGGTTAAATGCTGTTTTGACAATGGGGAAAAAGGAAATTCCAATATTTCTTACCAATGCCTTAACGCGTGAAGGCGTCAAAGAATTCGTAAATGCATTAGACGAAAGATTTCAAAAGATGAAAGAGAATGAAACTCTCGCAAAAAGGAGAAGACAAAAGTTATTTCATCACGTAAAGGCGTCTTTGAGAAGAGAACTGGACGATTTGATTGATAAAAGCGAGGTAAAAGGTTTAGTTATGAATAAAGATTTCCTGGAGCTAAAATCTTTATTTGTACGCGAACTTTGTGAAAAATACAAATAAATTGTGAAAGGATGGTGACATACCTTTTAGGTATCGATCATGAAAGCTTTGAAAATAGACCACATTGGTGTGGCTGTGAAATCGGCGGAAGAGGCTTCGAAGATTTTTAAAAGCGTGCTGGGTTTACAAACGGAAGAAGAAATACTTGAAGATAGAAAATTAAAGGTTGTAATGGTAAAAATTGGAGAATCAAGAGTGGAATTGTTGGAAGATCTTGATGAGAATGGAACTATTTCAAAATTCATAGAAAAACGTGGTGAGGGGTTACACCACATGGCTTTGGAAGTAGACGACGTTTACAAAAGCGTTGAGAAGCTAAAAGCGGAAGGATACAGGATACTTTCCGATCCGGCTCCTGGAGCTGGAGGAACCATCGTAGCCTTTGTTCATCCAAAAGACGTGCACGGAGTGCTCTTAGAACTCGTCGAGAGGAGGAAGAACGATGAATAAAAATGAAGATCTTCTCAAACGTCGAGAAATAATCAGACTCGGCGGAGGAGAAGAAAAGATAAAGAAACAACATGAAGCCGGAAAACTCACGGCACGTGAAAGAATAGATCTTCTTTTGGATGAAGGAACATTCATTGAAATAGACGATCACGTGAAACATAGATCAACTTACTTTGGACTGGATAAAAAAGTCTTCCCCGCAGACGGCGTGGTAACCGGTCTGGGAAAGATAAATGGAAGAAACGTGGCCATATTTTCTCAGGACTTCACAGTTCAAGGTGGATCTCTCGGTGAAATGCATGCCAAAAAGATAGCCAAAATCCAAGATATGGCCATGAAACTTGGAATACCCATAATCGGTATAAACGATTCTGGGGGTGCTCGTATTCAAGAAGGCGTTGATTCACTCTACGGCTACGGCGAAATTTTTTACAGAAACACAATGGCTTCTGGGGTTATTCCACAGATAACGGTAATCGCTGGTCCGTGCGCTGGAGGAGCCGTTTACTCTCCGGCGATAACCGATTTCGTTTTAATGGTAGATAAAACGTCTAAAATGTTCATAACCGGTCCTGAAGTCATAAAAGCCGTAACTGGTGAAAACGTTACGCAAGAAGCGCTTGGAGGTGCTCTTGTACACAACTCGAAAAGCGGTGTTGCCCATTTTATGGCAAAGGACGAAAAAGAAATGGTCGAGATGGTAAAAAAACTCCTTTCTTACCTTCCATCAAACAACATGGAGGAGCCACCTCTTTCAGAACCAGTTGAACTTCAAGCGGATCCCTCGCTAAATACTATAGTGCCTGAAGATGCTCACAAGCCTTACGATATGTTAGAGGTCATAAGAAGGGTTGTTGATCCGAATTCGTTCTTTGAGGTTCATTCTAAATTCGCCCGCTCTATGATAGTTGGATTCGCCAGAATAAACGGAAGAAGTGTGGGTATCGTTGCAAATCAACCAAAGGTGTTGGCGGGAGTTTTGGACATAGATTCTTCTGACAAAGCGGCACGATTTATAAGATTTCTGGACTCCTTTAACATTCCGATAATCACATTTGTTGACACTCCTGGCTTCCTTCCGGGGACTTCGCAAGAATACGGTGGAATAATTCGACACGGTGCAAAATTGTTGTACGCGTACAGCGAAGCATCCGTTCCAAAAATCACCGTTATAACTCATAAGGCTTACGGTGGCGCTTACATTGCCATGGGTAGCAAACATCTTGGAGCGGATTTGGTGTTGGCGTGGCCAAGCGCAGAAGTGGCGGTTATGGGAGCCGAAGGAGCCGCAAATATAATATTCAGAAAAGAAATAAAGGCATCAAAAGAACCGGAAAAAACAAGAAAAGAGAAGATAAAAGAATACTCAGATGCGTTTTCAAATCCGTATGTGGCGGCTTCAAGAGGATATGTGGACACCGTTATATTGCCATCTGAAACACGCAAGTATCTCGTTAAAGGCTTGGAAACGCTGGCAACAAAAGCTGAAAGCAAACCTTCAAAAAAGCATGGAAATATTCCTCTATGATCGAGGTGGAATAAGTGGAAAAGACGTGGACAATTTCCATAGTAGGAATAATTGTAGCACTTGGTGGTCTTGGATTTATCGCCGTATTTTTCGCTATCGTTGGACATTTTTTTCATAAAAATGCGCAAAAGAAAGCCACAAGCGTTGCCACAAATGCTACAAACACGGTGAAAAAAGATAAGAAGATACCAGAAAAGGCTGTGAAAGGAGACAAAAACGTCCAAAGCGTTTCTATTCAAAATTCAGTCGACGATTCGGAGGAACTCATAGCCATATTAAGCGCAGCCATTGCTTCATTTGAAGGTGTAAAAGATGTGAAAGTGATTTCCGCCAGAAGAATAGATGAAAGCAAACCGAGAAGCATGTGGCGTTTCCATAATCCACAGGTAACCTGGAGAACAGTTAAAAGAAAATGAGAAAGGAGTTTTTGGAATGGGTAAAAAATATCTCATAAAGGTTAACGGCAAAATGTACGAAGTAGAAGTAGAAGAAATGGGCGCGTCACAAAGTGTCGAAGTACCGACGAACAATTCATCAAGTTCTCAAGCTCCTGCAACTGCAACGGTTAGCGTCCCACAACAAAGCACGAACACAGCGCCTTCCGCGAATCCTGCGCCTTCTCAGCCTCAGCCGTCTAAACCAACGCAGCCAAGCACTTCCGCTTCTAATACAGAAGGAGAAAAAATTACCGCTCCAATGTCTGGAGTTATCTTGAAGGTAAATGTGAAGGCTGGAGACGAGGTTAAAGATGCTCAAACACTTATCGTCATAGAGGCAATGAAGATGGAAAATGAAATATTGGCCCCGCGTGATGGAAAGATAAAAGATGTTCTTGTCAAAGAAGGGGATCAGGTGGAAATAGATCAAACTTTGATAATTATGGAATGAATTTATATTGGAAATGGGTGTGATTTATCATGAAGAATTTTTCAGAAATGTTTGAAGAGATAAGAAGAGCCCCAAAACGTAAGATCGTGTTGGTTGGAGCGGAAGATTTTGAGGGTTTAAAAGCCGTAAACGAGGCAGCTGAAAATGGTATTGTGGATGCGATTCTTGTTGGAGAAGGAAAAAAGGTTGAGGAAAATCTTGAAAAATTGGGAATAAAGGGGAAATTTGAAATAGTAAATGCCAATGATCCAAAAGAAGCAGCGGAAAGCGGCGTTAAACTTGTTTCAAGTGGTAAAGCTGATATATTGATGAAAGGGCTTATAAAGACAAGTGTCTTGTTAAAAGCGGTTTTAAATCCTGACTGGGGATTGAGAAGTGGAAAACTTTTAAGTCATCTGGTAATTGCCGAAGCAAAAGATTACGACAAATTCATCGGAATTACAGATGGGGGGATGATAATAAGGCCTACGCTCGAGCAAAAGGTGGAAATCATAAAAAATGCTGTCACATTTTTTCACAAAATGGGAAACGAAAATCCAAAGGTAGCCTGTATAGCCGCGGTTGAAGTTGTCAATCCTGACATGCCAGAAACCGTTGAAGCGGCTGAATTGGCCGCAATGTGGAAAAGAAAGCAGATAACCGGATGCGTAGTTGATGGGCCTCTTGGCTTTGATAACGCTATAGACGCGAGAGCCGCAAAGGTAAAGCATGTTGAAGGAGAAGTGGCGGGAAACGCTGATATTCTTCTCGTTCCAGATATTCATTCCGGGAATTTCTTGGGAAAATCAATGGACTATTGTGCCCACTATACCATAGGAGGAATAGTGCTGGGAGCAAAAGCTCCAATAGTGATCGTCTCGAGAGCAGATGAAGCAAAAGCCAAGCTTGCTTCAATCGCGCTGGGAGCACTATCTGCAAAAAAGGAGGGATAAACATGAAAAGTGCCGTTATAGCAATAGGAGGAAATGCCATTCAAGGTCCAAAGGAAAAACCAACTGCAGAGGTTATGAGGAAAAATCTGGAAACGACGGCTTCATATCTTGTAGAGGCATTGGATGGTATGAACGTTGTTATCACCCATGGAAATGGTCCACAGGTTGGAAACCTACTTGTTCAACAGGACCTGGCAAAAGAGAAGCTTCCACCTCTCCCGCTCGATCTAAATGACGCTTACACGCAAGGAATGCTTGGATATTTAATAGTTCAAGCTCTTGAAAATCAGCTGGCAAAGAAAAAAATTGAAAGAAAGTCCGCGGCTTTGGTAACACAGGTAGTCGTGGATAAAGAAGATCCTGCTTTCAAAAATCCCACCAAACCAGTTGGTCCTTTTTATTCCGCCGAAGAGGCCGAGAAATTGTCCCGAGAAAAAGGATGGAAGATAAAAGAGGATGCCGGTAGAGGGTACAGAAGAGTTGTTCCATCTCCCCAACCTCTGGATGTCGTGGAAAAGGATCTCGTAAAACAGCTTATCGAACAGGGCGTCATAACGGTTACCGTTGGTGGTGGGGGAATACCCGTTGTAAGAAAAGAAGATGGTACCATTGAAGGAGTGGAAGCTGTCATTGACAAGGATAGAGCCTCATCTTTATTAGCGAGAATACTGGACGTTGACATCTTCGTGATATTGACCGGTGTTGAAAAGGTTTACGTTAATTTTGGTAAACCAAATCAAAAGGCGCTTGATAGAGTAACGATTTCGGAAGCGTCTAAATTGATGGAAGAAGGCCATTTTCCAGCTGGTTCTATGGGACCAAAGATAGAGTCTGCCATAGCTTTTGTTAAGGCTACCAATCGTCAGTGCGTGATAACTTCTCTCGAAAAGGTAAGTGAAGCCTTAGAAGGTAAGAGTGGAACGTTTATAATACCTGACTAATGGAGGTTACATGATCAACGTTTTGGCTCCTGTTGAGGTTGGTCTGAAGCTTAAAAGATTCAGGCCAATCCTTTACAGAAGAATTGAAAATGTTATGTACGCCACATTTTGGGATGTCATTATCCTCAACAAAAAAGATGATTTTGACAAAGTCAAGGATTTTTCCAATTTAGGAACTATTTTCATCAACGTTGGAAGCGAGCGCGTACAGGGAGCGTTTAACGTTCATTCAGACGAAGCAATCAAGGCATTAGAGTTGATGGAAAAGGTGGTTAAAGAGCGCCAATCGATAAACAAAATAAAGAGAGCCAAAGAGCTTATGCTTGAACCCATCATGGTGGACAGAAAAATGGCGGAAGCGTATCGAAGGCTATCTTTTAATTCGCTTTCCAGAATTTCCATAGTCGTAGCTGAAGATGGTTTGTTGGAAGAATGGATAGTATGGCCGCTTCTGCAAAACGCTGAAATAATGGACTTTTCGATATCTTCTGAAGAAGAAATGATGCTGAGACTATTTGGAAGCAAAAATCATCCATCTCTTTTATCGCGAGATGGCGTTATCTTGCTGATGAACTGCGATTCTTGTTCGGAACATGCCATTTCGAAGATGGCACGCTCATCAGCTCAAGGATTTTTTTCGCCCTATCTTTCCGATTTAAGGGAAAATTGCTTGGCACGTGTGATATTTCACTTCAAAGACGAAAGAAAAATTCCACCGTTTCTTAAACAACTTGTCGGAGTTGCAATTTCAAGGATACCTTCTTTGCATGAGATAAGCGAATCGTTGCCTATGATTTTAAGGGTATTTGTGACAATGTTGGCTCAAGAAACGAAAAGGGTAAACTTTGAAATATCTTACGATCTTGAAGAAAGAATAAAAAGATCAAAGTGGAATGAAAATTGGAAAGATTTCTTGAATTTTTGCAAATCTTTTCTCGCAGGCGAGGAAAAAGTCCATACTGACATTGATTCCCTGAAATCGCTTCCTAAGTTAAAAGATTACCTTAAAAATGTGCATGCCGAGGCCGAGAAGGAGCTCATAAAGAGGGCCATCAAGATTTACGGCTTGAACAAATCAAAATTAAGCAAAGTACTCGGCGTGAACCCAAAAACTTTGACCAAAAAGTTGAATTTGTACGGATTGGAGAAGTGAATTTGAAAAGAACTGTATTGGTGTACTTACCTTTAGATCCAAAAAAGGCAAAGATTGAAAATTTACCCGTTAAACTTCCTTTATTAGCTGAAGATTTTGAAAAAGCCGTCAAGGAAAACAAATTAACAACCGATATAATACTCAGGGGATTGAGAGCCCAGGTGGAAACGGGAAAGGATTTGGACTACTATCTTTCTTATTACGTGTATTTGCTGTATGATAGGGCAAGAGATGCGATAAATTCAAGAGATTTTAAAAAGGCCCGTAAATACATTGAAGAAGCTGTTAAGTACAAAAAAGATTACAGATATCCTTTTCACCTCGGAATAATTGAAAGGGAAGAGGGGGATCTTAACAGGTCCGAGTTACTTTTAAGAGAAGCAATAAGCTTGAACGATGATTTCGTACCGGCACGTTTGGAATTGGCCAGAACTCTGCTTCAAAAGGAGGAAGTAGACGACGCGATAGAAACTTGTAAAGACATAATTCAAATAGATCCAAAGTTCCCTCTTGCGTACATAATTATGGGGGATTCTTATCTGAAATTAAACGATCCAAAATCCGCTATGCTGCTTTATCAGCAAGCGCTTGCCATAGATAAAGACTTACCAGCTGTCCATTGGAGAATTGGAGTGGCTGCCAACTTGCTTCAAAAATTTTCCCTGGCGGAAAAAGAGTTTAGAAAATCAATATCCAAAGGAGAGGGAGGATGGCAAGCAAGATACAATCTTTCTTACACACTTTACAGATTGGGGAAAGTTTTTGAAGCTTTGGAGATTTTAAAAACGCTTTGGGATGAAGGCATCGAAAATTCGGAAGTTTTGACTGAACTCGTGATAATACAAAAACTTCTTGGCCTTTACGAAGAAGCGCTAGATTTCGTTGAAATAGGACGAGAAATGGAAATAAATGAGGAAGGCTTCCTTCTGGCTTCTGTTGATGTGTACGCATTTAACCGTCTTTTTGATAATGCCATTGAAATATGTGGAGAGCGCAAAGAAGCATCATTTGAATCAAGGAAAGAACTCATTTCTTTGGAAAAAAAGTGTATGAAAGAAATTCCAAATATTGTGGAATTCCTTGACCGATTTGATTTTAGCAGCAGAAAATTAAAGAAAAGAGTTGAAAGCTTACACGAGGGTTCTCTTCCAGCTGAAAAAATATTTACCGAAGAAATTTTCAAAATTTTTTCATCTACGGTGAAAGAATACGGTGAATGCCCATACTTAAGCGAAAGGATTCTCACACAGAGTGCTCTTTCGCTTACGAATTCAGTAGATGTGATAGCCCTTTTCTTGTTTTTGTACAGAGTTTACCTTTTGAAGAATGTTTTAAAACAAGATATCACACACGCTTTGGAAAGTGCCGTCCAATACACGGTAGACATTTCATGGGAAGTTGGAAAAGCGCTTTCGCAGGTGTTAGAAGAGGAACGTTATGATCTGGAAGAAGAGGCGCCAAAAGAGATAAAAAGCCCATCCGAGGCGGCCGTCTTTTTTGCAATGACGCTTCACCTTTTAGATGGGCATCCAGATCCAAAAAGTTTTCTTCTTTCTTTGGGAACGAATGAATTTAAAATGAAAGTCTTAGAGCTCCTTATTTCGTGATCGCAGCTTTCATTTGAAGCGTTTTCACAAGCACATCGTAAAAATTAGAATTAATCAGGAAATAAAGTACGTCCTCTCTTTTAGAAGCCTCCCGTATCAAAGAAGTGCCTCTTTGTGGTTCGCTAAAAGCCTTTTTTCCAGATTTATTGCCCATTTTAGTTTTACGCTGCGTTGGCATCTGTGAAAGATTTTGTTTTCTAAAGGCGTTGAAAGGTTTTCCAATGAAATTTTTTAGAAAATCTTGCATCGGTCCGGGTTTCTCAACAGTAGATTTCATCCATTTGCCAATTGAAAGAGCCTGCTTCAACGTAATTACCGATTCAACAGAATCTTCGAATTTTTTTAACGTCTCAAGATAAGATTGAGAAATGCTTTTTAATTTTTCCTGCGCGTTCGTAATTGCTTCCCTGTTTGAGGAAAGCAAGGCATCACGTAACGATGTTAAGGCTTTTAGTCGTTCCTCTTGCAAAGAATTCACGTTATTCTTTAGTTCTGTCATACTCTTTGCCAGCGCGGAAGCTTGAGACGTTGTTATTTGCAAGCGATTCATGATAGTTAGTATTCTTACTTGAGTTTCGATTTTAACAGCTGGGGACATTTGAATAGATCCAGAAATTCCTTCTCTAATGTTTCCTGCCGCAAATATGTAGCTTACCAAAAACGCTGCGATAAGCAAAAACAACAATTTCTTCACCTTGAACCACCTCCAATTTTTATTGCAAAAATTAGACGTCTGTTTTGAAGAAATGGTTCACTTTCCGTACATATTTTTCACAAAAATTCATTATCGTTCTACCTTTTTAATCCATCGAGAAATATCTTCAACAACTTCCCGTGAAACGTTTTCTGCCTTTTGATAATTCAAAGGTGAAGGAGTTCCGGTAACGAGTGTGAATATATGGCTCAAATTCGGATACAATTTGAAGGTGAAAAGCGGATCTTTGCCAAAGACCTCTTTGAACATCTCAAAGTCCTTCATCGATACCTGATAATCCTTTTCGCCTTTACATATAAGAACTGGTTTGTTAATGGTTTTCAAAATTTCCATTGGATCGTACTTTTCGAGTTTATAGTAATAACTTGCCGGAGCTCCAAGGACAAACTCATCTGAAGGCAATTTGTGCTCTTGAAGAAGTTCCATTTTTTTAATTAAACCGTTGATTTCCGTTGCACTGCTCGGAGAAAGTTTTGAAATGTACTTCAACTGGTCTTCCATAACTTTTGCCAAAGGCCGTGCTGGTGGCGCGAGCATTATCAAACCTGCAACCGATGGATTTTCTTTTGCTATTTCTGGGAGAAGATACGCGCCAAGGCTGTGTCCAAGTAAAAATATCTTATTCACAAAAGGTTTGTTCTTTAAGCAATTCACAGCGTAAGAGGCATCTCGAAGGTAAATGTTTTGAACGGTGATATCTTTAGCCTTCATTTCTTTTCCATACACGTAAGATCGTTTATCGTATCTTAAAACCACAAATCTCATAGTTGAGAGAGCGTAAGCTATATCTTTGAAAGGCTCATTTTTCCCAATTGTTTCGTTCATATCTGATGGTCCCGAGCCACCAATCATAACAATAGCGGTGAAGGGTCCTTTGCCTTTAGGAATTGTAAGTTCCGCAGGCAACTTCCACTTTTTACCTATTTCCACTTTTTCAACGGTGAATTTTGAAGTGTCCACGTAAGACGGAAGCTTGTATTTTTGAACGTTTGCCTTTAAAAACC
>WFYR01000065.1 GCA_015489955.1 Mesoaciditoga sp.
GAATCAAGTTGAAAATCATAGATACTACGGTGACAAGAAAAGGGTTTAAATGGTACACCATGATTCCCAAAGGGATCGCTCCCCTTAATTCTGAAATTGGTGCCATTGACAAAAGGATCACTTGAATCAATGGAGCCATTTTTTCTCCTCCTCGTAGGCACAATTGAAGTTGCATAAATTGAAAAGTCGAATCGCATTTTCTAGAGAATTCAATTTATTCTGATTACACGCAATTATACATGAAAAGAAAACCTTTTTTAGGATACAACTACTTGCATTGAAAGTGTAATTTTGGTAATATATTAGATGGGGATGCTTGGGATGCTTTCAAAATTAACTTTGTTTTGTAGCAAAGTTAAAGAGAAGGCATCCCTGCTTTATTTGTTATGAAGGATAATCCTATCAAACTCTGAAAAGAGGGAATTATCTTGATAGAATCAGATAACAGAAAAATTTTAAAATTCTTGAAAAAAATTGGATATTGGGAGAGCTTCAGCGAATATTCTCTTGGTGAAATTTCTAAGATATCGAAGGTAGAATTTTATGAAAAGAAGTCTATAATTTTCACCGAAATAGAAAAGGGAGAACGAATTTACATTGTAAAAAATGGAAAAGTTAAAATATTGAAGATGTCTCCTTCCGGTAAGGAATTCATAATAAAGATTATGGAAAGAGGAGAAGTGTTTGCGGAATCACTGCTTTTCGAAGATGGTAATTATCCCGCCACAGCCGAAACCATGGAAGATACATCTTTGATCGCCATTCCTAAGCGCGAATTGGAAAAGCTCATAGCTTTGGATAATAGAGTTGCCGTTGATTTCGTCAAAACCATGGCTCACCGTTTAAGTTTTTTATCCAAAAAAATGGAAAACCTTACCATGGACAACTCTATCGGAAAAGTTGTATTTCTAATTCTCGATTTCTTGAAAGGGAAATCTAACGAAAAAAGCGAGAACAGGGTCATTTTGAATGTTAAAAGAAAAGAACTCGCAAACATGATAAATATCTCAAGAGAAAATTTCGAGAGAATTCTTACTTATTTGAGCAAGTTGGGTTTAATTGATGTTAAGAAGAACGAGGTAGTCGTTAAAGACCTGGAAAGTTTGAAAAGTATGATGTATCAAGGTTGAACAACAAAAAGGAAGGCTTTTAAGCCTTCCTTTCTGTTCAATTTCCATTGAGCATTGCTTCAAGATCTTTTTCAACGCTGTCAATTTGTTTTAGCTCAAATTTATCAACAAGAACCTTAAGAACGTTTGGTGACACAAAAGCTGGCAATGTTGGACCAAGTCTTATCTTCTTTACACCAAGCGACAAAAGGGCATTGAGAATGATGACGGCCTTTTGTTCGTACCATGCAATGTCAAAGGAAATTGGCAAATCGTTAACACTTTTTACACCAAACAATTCGGTCAATTTAGAAGCTATTACAAGCCAACTGTAAGAATCATTGCATTGTCCGGCATCTAAGACTCTTGGAATACCGTCTATTTCGCCAAGATTCAATTTGTTGTATCTGTACTTTGCGCATCCAGATGTAAGTATGACCGCGTCTTTTGGTATTTTCAAAGCCAATTGTGTGTAATATTCTCTTGATTTCATTCTTCCATCGCATCCAGACATAACAAAAAATCTCTTTATCTTTCCGCTCTTAACCAATTTTTCCAATTTGTCCAGAGTTTTCGTAACGGTTTCGTGCGCGAAGCCTATCGGTATGGTTCCGCTTTCAAGCTGTTGGGGTGTTTTTCCTATTTCCAAAGCCATCTTTATAACCGGTGAGAAATCTTTTGGCTTTCCATTTACCCTATCTGGAATGTGTTTAACCCCTGGCCATCCAACAAGTCCTGTGGTAAATAGCCTATCAATGTAGCTGCTTTTTGGAGGTGTTAAGCAGTTTGTATTCATGATTATTGGACCGTTGAACTTTTCAAACTCCTCGTTTTGTTTCCACCATGCATTTCCGTAATTTCCAACAAGATTGGGAAACTTTTTGAAAAAAGGATACGCGTTTGCCGGTAACATTTCACCATGGGTGTACACGTTTACACCGGCTTCTTTTGCCTGTTCAAGGAGCTCTTCAAAATCTTTTAAATCGTGTCCACTCATTAAAATTGCAGGTCCTTCTTTTACACCTATGTTCACCATTGTGGGTTCTGGGTTACCATAAGTGCTTGTATTTGCCATATCGAGGAGCTCCATGGCTTTTAAACCCATTTTTCCAGTTTTCATAACGTAGTCAAACATTTCATCCACGCCGTTTTTGTCATCTATTGTGGCGTAAAGTGCTTCTTCTAAGAAAGAAAATAGCTCTTCGTTTTTAAAGCCCAAAATGTAAGCGTGTTCCAAGTAAGCGGCCATACCTTTTAAACTTATAACCTCGAATTCTCTTAAAGACCTAAGCGTTTCATCTAGAGTTGGATCTGACATTATTCCAACCGTTTTGGCCTTTTCTAAAAGTTCGCTTTTTTCTCCTGCACTCTTCCATTGGGCACAATCAGGTACTTTTTCGTCGTACTCCTTTGAGAATTTTTTCTTGTAAGCGTCTAAGAATTTCTTTCTTACGATTTCTCTTTTTTCGAACGCTTCGTTTATCCATTCAACAAATCTATCTGGATCAAAATTGACGTTTGTTATTGTGGAAAAAAGACCCTTTGCTACGAAAATGTCCGCATCTTCATCTTTTACGTTCAATTTTCTCGCATTTGTTGCCCAAAAAGATATCCCTTTCAGTAAGTAGATCAAGAGATCTTGAAGTGAAGAAACTTCATCTGTTTTTCCGCAAACTCCCACTTTTGTACACGCTTTGTTGTTTAAAGTTTCTTGGCACTGGTAACAGTACATAACGTCTTCCTCCTTTTTCTATATGATTCTTTTATTCATTATACGGATTTTGAGTTCAAATTCTGTGACAATAATCACTTTTTGATTTACATTCTTTGATAGCTTTGCCACCGCTTTTCAAAAAGAATTCTCGTAATGTTCAAGCGGAACTTGGGTAAGCTGGATAAGACTAAAAATTGTGCTAAAATCTCAGAGTGGATACGTCAAGGAGGATGAAGATGGAACTTAATTTTTCTAAAATCATCGATCTTTCTCATGAAATATCGGCGAACATGCCTATTTGGCCTGAAGATCCCAAAACTGAAATTTCAATTTTTGAACACAAAAATTACAGTGTTGAAAGGCTTTGCATAGGCACTCATAGTGGCACTCATGTGGGAACGCCAAAACATTTTGGTTTCAAAGGGAGTGTTATCGATCTAAGCGCTGAAAAGCTTTTTTTAAGGGCGATTGTTGTGGACGTATCCCATAAAAGAGATAATTTTGTTGTGGACAGAAAGTATTTAATTAGATGGGAAGGAAAACACAGTGTATCCAACTTTGATGCGGTGCTGTTGAGAACAAGACACGATGAGTTTTGGAACGATAAAAATAGTTACTTTTCAAATTACGCCGGTTTTGGTTGCGATGCGATAGAATACCTTTTGGAAAAAAAGGTTAAAGTTTTTGGAACAGACGCTCCTGGGATTGATCCATCTAATGATGAGAATTTTTCTTCGAATCGTGAAATCTTCAAAAATGGCGGGATTCATTTGGAAAATTTGACGAATCTGGAAAAACTACCAACGGATAGAGTTTTTTGGATTTTTGTTGGCGCCTTGAAAATAGATGCCGGTGGTTCACCGGCAAGGATCGTGGCTTTTATATGACTTACAAAATAATTTCGTATTTTTCAATCATAGCTCTTGGCTATTTTTTGAAAAAGATAGATTTTTTTAGCGAGAAGAATGGCGCCATTCTTTCTCGCCTGATAATATACGTTACCCTTCCTCTTGTGATACTGAATGCCATTACGAGCGTTAAGCTTAAACCTTCTCTTCTATTTTTAACCTTTTTTGGCTCTGCTGCTGCGTTTACCATTTTGATTTTCGCTTTGGTCATTTTTTCAAAGTTTAAAGCGCCAGATAAAACGAAGGGGTCGCTTTCGTTGACGTTGTGCGGGTTGAATCTGGCAATTTTTGCCTATCCTTTTGCCCAACTGATGTGGTCAAATAAGGGATTAACCTACATGGCAATGTTTGACATAGGAAATGCTTTGATAATATACACCCTGGGTTATTCGGTGGCTTTGAAATACTCATCCGACGGTTTTAGTTTAAAAACGGTGATAAATAAACTGATAACTTTTCCACCACTCATAGCGTTTTCAGCAGCTTTATTCATAAATTTTTCTTCCATTAAAATTCCTTCCAGCGTTTTCTCAATGATCTCACCGATAAGCTCGGCAAATGCCTTTTTATCCATGTTGACAATAGGCATTTATTTGAATTTTAGAAGAATGACCAGAGATGTAAAGTACATTTTCACGGCTGTTGCCGTGAAATACGCAATCGGCTTGTCAGTCGGAATACTTCTTTGGTATCTTTCGACGCTTCTCACTCCCACCGATCGTATCGCTTCAATTATTGTGCTCATCAGTTCAGTAATGCCAACGCCTTTGCTTTCGCTGGTCTATTCGATAGAAAGAAAGTTAGATCCCGAAATTGCTGGCGGCATGGTAACCGTGACGGTTGTGATAAGCTCTTTGATACTTTTATTTGTCGGAGTGTAAAGGAACGATCGTAAAATGCTCAAGGGATATATTTACACCTATTCTGCCATGGCCATTTTTTCAACACTAGAAGTTTTTTCTAAGATCACAATGTCTGGCATGCCACCATTGGTTTTGTGGTTTTTCAGAATGCTTTTTGGTGCGGCAACGCTTTTGCCATTCGTGAATTTTAGGAGTTTGAAAAATCTAACGAAAATTGATTGGGCAAACATGTTATGGCTTGGCAGCGTGACGGTTGGAATCGGCGTGAGCTTCTTTTACCTTGGGCTCAGTCATATTAGCGCTGCGGAAGTGGCAATAATTTTCAGTTCAAATCCCATTTTTGTCTTGCTGTTTTCAAGGATTATTTACAGAGAAAGGTTTAATCTAAGGGTTTATTTTGGAATGATTCTTGGCTTTTCGGGGGTTGTTCTTGTTTCTTACAAGCCAGAGCATTTTTTTACGAGTATTTATTCCATATACATACTCATTTCTACCATCCTTTTTGCACTTTACACGGTATTGGGAAGAAAAATTTCAAAGAAAACCTCCAGCGCGACATTAAACTCGTTTGCTTTCATTTTCGGCTTAATTCCTGTTTTAATAATCCTTCTTACAATTCACGAACCAATATTCATTCCCAAAAAAGACTTTTTTTACGTTCTTTACCTTGGAGTGGTCGTAACAGGTGTGGCATACATGTTGTTTTTTCAAGGCGTGAAATTTGTCGGAGCGAGTTTCGGTTCAATGGCCTTTTTTGTTAAACCCTGGCTGGCTTCTTTGCTCTCGTTTTTCATTTTAAGAGAAGAATTCACACTTCTAAAAGTTCTTGGTGGGATCTTAATGGCAATATCGTTGATAGTGGCTTATTGGCCGCAAAGAGTTAAATGAAAAGTCTTTTGCCGTTGAAGTTCTGGCAAGTTCTGAACTAAATCATTGCCAAATACCATCGGCTTAAAGACAACGTGAGTTTTGATTTGCCATCGATTGCTTGTGAAAGTATCAATGAAACCATTTTAGAAGTCTTCCGCCGCTTGCGGGGGAAGTGACAAAATAAAATTAAAATTCCAGGTAAAGCCCTCCTGTAATTTCTCCCAGAGGAATGAGTTTGGATTGTGGCGCCGTTGTTTCACCCACGGAAGTAAATCTTACCATTCTCATCGCGCCTTTAACGTAAAACATGCCAAAATTCATTCCTGCGTTCGCCCCGAAGACGAAGCTATTGGGAAATGTAAAGAATTTCGTTAACATTCCCGCATCTGCCCCAATGAAAAATTTCACGCTTTTCATATCAAAGGTGTACCTTCCTCCGCCTAACACCACGTAAGCGGGTGTGTCCGCGGTTTCTCCAACCGCCAGAAGGGCTGTAACTTGTCCGGTCAAAGAGAGTGGACCGCTTATTGGTATGATCACGCCGCCTTCTATACCCGGAATGGGAAAAGTGCCCATCACGTTTCCTCCAGCGCCTAACTCAATGCCCCATCCGAATACCAAGGCACTCGCTATCAGCGTGAAAACTGCCATTACTAACACTTTTTTCAAGATGATCATCTCCCGTTTTTATGTAATCGTAAAAAAATTATAGCATAAAATTATCTTTTTAACAAAAATATATTAATAATTTTGGCCTCTTTTCTTAGAAAGAGAGCAAAAAAGATGATTAAAAAATGATAAAGGAGTGGTATAATAAAAATTACCGATGGATAAATGATGAAGATTTTTTGAAGTCGGTGGTCTGCTGTCGAATGCTTAAAATACGCGCGTTTTAACATATTCGAGAGGGGGAGTAAGAAGTGAAGAAACTCGTGTTTGTCTTCTTGTTGATCGCTGTTGTAGGAATGCTTTCGTTTGGTCAGATTAGCGTGAGGATCAACCCGAAAACACTTCCTCCACAGGCTCCATTCAAAGTTTTGGTAGATTCGGACTCGAATGTTTCGGAAGTGATCGCAACATTCAATGGGACGTCTTGTGTCGCGAAGAGTGTACCAGCTGTTTTTACCTTCTACGCTCCAGAACTGCCGGCTTCCAGCAACATAACTTCTTTATCAACCACACTGAGTGTAAGCGTCATCAACAAAAGCGGATTGAAAGAAGAAAAGGATATAACCATCCAAGTTTCTGCCTACGCCAAACCCGTAATTGTTATGACGCCGAATATGAAGGTCAAAAAAGGAGCATTTAAAGGAAAGGCAAGCTTCGATGTAAAAGTGTACGGCGGATTTAACGTCGGTGAAATCGATTTTTATTTGAACTCCACGAAAGAAAAAGAATGGGTTAACTCAACACCAACTTCATTGCTTGGCATCTGGGAAAAGACTTTTGTCGTTGACACTTCTAAGATGAAAAATGGTCCTTACATATTCTCAGTGGGAGTAAAAGACGTAACCGGCAATACAATTTCTTCTGAAATTCTTAGATACACGTTAGACAACGAAAAGCCACTGTTAAAAGTTTCTAAAATGGAAAGCTGCTTACCGGCTGACAAAGAGGTGAATTTCAAAGTTACTGCGCTTTCCACGTTGAGTGGGATAGACGTTGTTGAGATAAATGGCAAAAAAGCGGAAAGAATCAATGGCAATACCTACGCTTTAGGCTTGATCACTCCAAAGAAGACGGGAACATGGATAGTTCACATAGTGGCTCGCGATAACGCCGGAAATATGAAGCTGAAAAACATAACAATATTTGTTGACGCTTCTATGCCGACTCTAACGGTAAAAAATGATGCCGGTTACGTTGAAAAAGGTAAGAATGGGCTTGTTTTATGGAAAATCGCCACACCTTTGCATATAAGCGTAGTGGCTTCGGCTGCGAGTCAGAAATGTTGCGATATTGACTTTAAAGTCAACGGAATTAAGGGGATGAAAAAAAGTGATACCTATTTTGAAAGCGTGATTTCAACACCAGGCACTTATTCATTCATGGCAAGTGTTAGAGATCCAATCAACGGTCTTGAAGCTTCCACTTCGCTGAAATTCATTTTTAAAATTGACGACAAAGCTCCAAACGTTGAGAATGTGAAATTTTATCCCTACGCTGAAAAAAACGATGAAAATTACAAGGTGATCCCCCCAACCTCAACTTTGACGGTAACCATAACCGCCACAGATGGAACAGGCGTTGGGGTCAAGAATATAGGCGTGTATCCGATTAAGGCGATTGGAAAGGGGAATGTAAGAACATTCTCTATTGCGCAACTTAAAGAGGGTAAGAACAACTACCCCGTTAACGTAAAATTATCAGATATGCTTGGAAATTCCACTAGCGTTACGGAACGTTTCAAGATATTCGTTGATGGTCGCGCTCCTGTTATCAAGGTGAAACCTCATGGTTTACTGTATAAGGGCGTTTATTGGAATAAGAACGCTCCTATGTTGGTGGACGTGTATTCTGAAACGCAGTCGGGAATCTCTCCGCTTGTCACGGTTAAAGTGAATGGTGAGAAAAAATTCAATTCCGTTGCCGCTTCAAATTATCAGCCAATTGAAATTAGCCTTTCAAAAATTGGAAAGAACTTACTTGATATCTCGAGTTTGAATCCAATTAATGGGATGAGTGCAAAAGCCACTTGTTCTTACACGATAGAATTTGACAACGTTCCACCAACGGTCGAAGACGTCACGCTCCCGGCGACAAAGGGGCCAAATCAGAAAATGATCGTTAAGTTCAAAGCGAGGGACGATGGTATAGGTTTAAAGGAAATTCTGGTAAATGGAAAGGTAGCAAAACGGACAAACGGAGACGAATACGAAGTCACCTTAACGACACCGTCATTGAAAAAAAGTGGCAAATGGCCGGTAAATATCGTTGCGTACGATATGCTTGGAAATGAATACCCGGTGTCTAAGAGCGTTTACATAGACGCTACGGCGCCTCACATAAACCTTTCGATTTTCCCTGACAATCATTACAAAGATGGAATATATTGGTCAAAGGACGTGCCGTTCCTGATACAGGTTTCTGCCAGGACCGATTCGGGCGTTTCTCCGACGTTAAAAACCACGTGCAACGGTCTTTTGCTTTCGCAAAATGCGACTATGATCATGAAAGATGGAGCGTACGAAGTAAAGATTACGGCAACAAATCCAATCAACGGAAAGAGCTCTTCTGTGGACAAAACTTACAATTTGAAATTCGATAAAATGCTTCCCGTTGTTTCTGATGTAAATTTCGCCCATGTAGTTGGTCCAAACCAAAATCTGAAAATAGTGGCTTCCGTTGAGGATAAAGGAATTGGAATAATAAAATACGTTGCCGTGAACAACACCATCATGAAGGAAATAGGAAAGAGCGGCGTGTACATGGCGACACTTAAAACACCAGCGTATTCCAAGAGTTCTCCTTTTGGGATAAATGTAATAGCCGTTGACGTGTTTGGCAATAAGTTTACCTATTCTACGACCACTTTTGTCGATGTGAATTCTCCAAGCGTTGCACTTTATCTTGAAAATGGCAAGAAAAAAATTAAAGTGCAAAACGATGGCATTTACTTCTTCAAGGAAAAACCGGAGATGTATTACACCGCAATCACGGATGGGGGAGTAAAACCAATTACCAAAATGTACATGGATTGTGAAAAAGAAGCGGTTAAAAATGGAAGCGCGATCTCCGGGACGCACTTCGTGGAAGTCGTTTCAACCAACACCGTGAATGAGAAAGTTTTAACCTTCAAGAGAAGATTTGCGGTTATCGTTGATAACATTGCTCCACAGATAAAGTTACAAGCTCCAAAAGTCGTCGATTCAATTTCGAAGGCGAATGTTAACATCTCTGTCAACGATAAATATTTGAAATACGCCTTTTTGGTAGTAAAATTAGATAAGGGTCAGATTCTTTACACAAAGATCTTTGGAAAGAACGGAAAGTACACGGAGAGCTTGCGCCAGCTCTTCAACAACATTAACGGGGAAAACGTTGAAGTGCTTTTGAGCGCGGAAGATATGGCTGGAAATGTCTCTCAGCCAGAAGAGGAGGACATGGACGTTGACACTGTGTCTCCACTTATAAAGAACGTGGTGGCTAAGAAGGGAAAACCTTTGGTTATCACTTTAAGTGAGAGTATAAAAGGCAATCCAAAAGTGATCTTGATCTCTCAAGACGGAACAGAAAAACTCGTAAGCGCCATGGCAAGAGCAGTTGAAGATAAAATATACGTTTACGAGTTTGAAAACAACGAAAAGGTAAAGACCAACGAAGTGTACAAGGTGGAGATCGAAAATGTTACCGACGGTGCGGGAAATAGCATTGGAAACAATTGCTCAGAATGGCCTTTCTAAGATGTTCATGAAAGCGAAGATAACGACTGTTGTTTTGCTGACGCTCACGCTGGCTTTGACGGCGTGGGCGCAGCCCTGGTTTACACATTCCACCGGAGTGGGACCTGCATTTGAAGTAGCGCCGGCCGTTGTGGTTCCAGATAACAATGGAAGTATCAAGTTGTCTTTTTTGTCCAATGAAAAAGATGTGATTTATTCTGCCATACTCGAGAACAACAAGGTAATACCCATAAAAGGTGAAACCTTGAAGATAAAGCCGACTCTGAATGGAATGTATACCTATCTCACGATTCAGGCGATCACGAAAGACGATCCGTGGGATACTTCCGTCGCGACTGTACTCGTGCTTTCAAAAAAGGTTCATTTTGATGAAAACGCGCCTATTTCAACTTTTGTAATTCCAAACATGGTGTGTTCTTCTCAAGCGTCCGATGTTAAAGTATACACAGTTGTCAATCCGGTAATTGGAAAAGAAAGCTTTGCGCTTTACGAAAACGCCACCCCTTTAATGGAGAAAGAGCTATCTCCATTTGGCGAATATCCTCAAGTGATAGAGTACGACTTGAAAACCAATGGCATGAAAAGCGGAGAATACACCTTTAAAAGCGAGATCACGTTGGTAACCGGGGAAAAAATAGCAAAAACTTCCACTTTGACCGTTCTAACATGTTCGCAACCTGTGATAAACGCGAAGGTTTCGCCAACCGTTATTGGAAAAAAGAGTGGAGAATTCAAAGTTTCGTTGAACGTTAAGAGCACGAGTGGAATTCCAATAGAGAAGGTTTGGGTGGGTGAAGAAGAAGCTTCACTGGAAAATAGCGAATGGGAAGCCACCTTTGATCACACTTTTTATGCAGATCAAAAGAGTGGAACAAGCCTTTTGGAGGTACCGGTAAAAGTTGAAGACAAGGTTGGAAATGTTTTCAATTCGGAAATTGAAAAGAAAGTATGCCTGGATTTGGGAACGCCTTCTTTTGAGGCGATCAAATTAGTTGACAACAAAGGCAAAATTCACGACCTTCTAAAGAAAAGATTTCTTTCAATTGAGAGCTGGAAACTTCCTTCAAGTTACAAACTTGAGGTGGTTTCAACCGCGGCGTGTGACAGAGTTTCTCCGAATGTGGAGATAACGGTTGATGGAAAGAAGATAGATTCTAATGTGATTTCAATTGACAGCTATGGAAAGCACACCATAAAAGTTGTGGCAGTTGATCCGGTAAATAAGCTTCCGACAACGTGGGAAGGAGCTTTAGAAGTGCGCAAGCCAATGCTGGATCTTCCACTTTCATGGTGGGCGGTTATAGGAATTTTCACCGCGATGTTGATATCGCTCTTACTGACATTCTATTGATGAGGAGGTGCAGATCGTTAAAAGCGATTGAGATAATATGAAAAAAGCGTTTTTGCTGTTGTTCTTGTTGAGCTTTGCACTGGTTTTGGAAGCATTTGCAATTGGGGCTTTTGATGTTAACGCCGGAGTGCTCTCTTCAAGCGGAACCCCGGAGTACATGGTTGGAGTAACCATTAAGTCAATCGGAACGTTAGGGCTTGAATTAAACGTTGAAGGGAGTTTGGGAAGCACTTTCGATGTTGGGAAGATAGGCAACATTAAAAAATGGAATCTATCTCCAACGCTATTTGTTTCTCTTCCGACGGGCGAAATAAGACCGTATGCCGGAGTGGGAATAAATACGACTTACGATATTTCCACATGGCAATTTGGCGCTGTGGATCTTTCAACACTTTACTACCGGGTTGGAGTGGATGCCTTTTTAAAAGCTTTTTCGCTTTTTGGTGAATTTCAAGGTAAGATGTACTATCAACCACATTTAATTGTGAATGGAATAAGTGAATGGAGAGTAGGAGCGGGATTGGCATTTTGAGAAAAAGCGTTCTCCTTTTGTTGGCAGTTGCGGTTGTGGCGGTGTTGCTTTCTTCGTGCGTATTGGTGAAGGACAACACAAAGCCTATTATTTCGGAGTTTACAAAGTCAGCGACTTTGCTTTCACAGCATATGATCTACTTTAAGGCAAATATCCTGGATACAGGCAGTGGTTTGGGAGAAGTCGCGTTTGAGCTGAATCATTCCCCTCTTCCCGTAACTAAAGAGGGGAGTGATCTTTTCGTCGCAAAATGGCTGGGAGTGTATGGATCTTACAATATAACCGTTTTGGCTCAAGATAAGGCGGGGAATATTGCAACTAAGACCGATAGCTTTTTTGTGGCGGACTCTACTCCTCCTGTTGTGAAAGTTAAACTTCCCACTACAGTGGCAAAGGGAGTGAATTTTCCTTTAAGCGTAAAAGCTTACGATCTTCAAAGTGGAATGAAGAACATTTCCTTAGAAGTGGATGGAGAAAATGTCCCCGTTTCCGACAATGAAATTTTAGAATGGTCTTTCTCTACTAAAGGAGTTCACACAATTTGTTTGACAGCTGTTAACAATCAAGGGCTGGTTACAATCAAAAAATTCAACGTGAATGTGGTTAACGAGAGAAAGACGCCTCCTTACGCTCAATTTATGCTTTTTCCACAAAGCATTCAAAGCGGTAAGAGTGCGACGTTTAGCGTTTACGCTTATTCTCCCAATGGGATAAAGAAAGTTGAATTGAAGATGGGAAAGAGCACAGAATTGGCTTATTTTCCATCAAAAGGCAACATTTACACCTTTCATTTTTTGGCCAACACTTTAACAAACAAAGTTATATACGCCACGTGCACGGTGTACGACACGATAGGAATGAAAAAAGAAATGGTAAGACCAATTGTTTTACTTTCAAACAATTCAACAAGCGCTGCTCTTTTTCCGGGTGAAATAAATTTTAAAGTTGATAAAAAATCAACGTGTGTAAAGCTTCCATTTTTCGTTGGAAGCGTTGAAAGAAATTTGAAAGTGAAAGCTTACGTAGACGGCGTACCGGTTGATGTGATAGGAGATTTGCCAAAAATGTTCGCGTTGTGGAACCCTCTGCCTGGCATCCATGTTCTGGCAATAGCCGTTGATGGAAAGATAATAAGCGAGAAAAAAATCTCTTCCTTTTTTCCTTCCAAAAATCCTTCAACATCGTTAAACAGGTAAAATATGCAAAAGATGACTTTATCTGAAATACAGTACATATTTGAGACACTTTTTGATGCCTACGGACCACAGGGATGGTGGCCCGCTTACACTCCATTTGAAATAGCTGTAGGAGCCATATTAGTTCAAAACACGATGTGGAGAAATGTGAAAATTTCTATAAAAAATCTTGAAAAAATAGGACTATTGGAACCATACAGAATGTACGTGACTTCTAACGAAAAACTGGCAGCTGCCATAAAACCTTCTGGATTTCCGCGGTTGAAAGCAGAACGTTTAAGGAATTTTCTACATTTTTTCAGTGAGTTTTCTTTTGATTTTGAAGAAATGAATAAGTACGACACCGAAACGTTGAGAAAGCTTCTTTTGAAGGTTAACGGCATAGGAAAGGAAACTGCCGATTCTTTGCTTCTTTACATATTCAAACGACCCGTTTTTATTTTAGACGCTTACACGAAAAGATTTTTTTCCAGATTGTTCTCTAAAGAGGCTATGAAAACGTTTGAGAAAGAAAAGATCGTTAACGCGCTCAAGGATGCCAAGGAAATGGGAGAATTTCACGCGCTTATAGTTCAACATTCAAAGGCTCACTGCCGTTCTAAACCAATATGTAGTGGTTGCCCACTTAGAAAAGTATGCGAGTTTGGAAGTGAGTTGCATGAATGAACGTAACAACGAACACTATTTTACTCGACAGCCTACGAGCAAAATCGTGGAAAAAGAATTCAACGTGAATTTGAACGGTGAAAAACTTAAATTCATAAGCGTGAGTGGCGTTTTTTCTTTTGGAAGAGCCGATAAGGCTTCGATGGTGCTTGTTAAAAATATTCAAGCGTTGTACGGAGATGTATTGGATCTGGGTTGTGGGTACGGCCTCGTAGGCATATCTTTAAAAGTACGATTTCCAGATATACGCCTTTACATGAGTGATATCAATCAGAGGGCTATACAATACGCAAAGATGAACGCGAAAAACAACAACGTGGTTGCCGAAGAAGTGAAGGCGGGAGACGGCTTTGAGGTGTGGAAAGGGAAGAATTTCGATTTCGTGGTTTTTAATCCTCCCATAGCGGCTGGAAAAAAAGTTTGGACTAAAATGATAGAAGATTCAAAGTTTCATTTGAATAAAAACGGCTCGCTCGTGTGTGTTGGCTTTCACAACAAGGCTGGAAAAACGATCGAAAGGGAAATGAAATCCGTTTTTGGTAACGTTTCAACTTTGGTGAAAAATGGCGGTATACGCCTTTACTCATCGAGGCGAGAAGAATGATAGAAATAAAAAATATTCGTTTTTCCTATGAAAACGAACCTGTACTTGAAGACGTTAGTTTAAGCGTAAAAGAGGGCGAATTTGTGGCTTTTTTAGGATTGAATGGTTCTGGAAAAACCTCCCTTTTTAAGATGATGAACGCTTTACTTGTTCCAGATGAGGGCTGTGTCTGTGTGGACAACATGAGAACGGACAAGGACGAAAACGTTTGGGAAATCAGGAAAAAAGTTGGAATGATCTTTCAAAATCCAGAAAGTCAAATAGTCGGTACCACGGTGGAAGAAGATGTGGCATTTGGCATGGAAAACATAGGCGTTCCGCGTCAGGAAATGATTAAGAGAGTCGATGAAGTTTTGAATTTTGTTGGCTTGAAGGAACAAAAAAAGAAAGAGCCATTTCATCTCTCTGGAGGTCAAAAACAACTTTTGTGTGTGGCTTCCGTATTGGCCATGCGACCAAAGTACATAATTATGGACGAGCCAACTTCCATGATAGATCCCATTGGAAGAAAAGCAATACTTGATATAATGAAAGAGATTAACAAGAAGGGAAAAACCATTCTCTTTTCTACTCACATTCTTGAAGAAATAGTGAATGTAGAAAGGGTCGTTTATTTGAGAAATGGAAAAATAATGTACGATGGAACGCCACTTAATGTGTTAAAAGAAGTCAGGGAAGAGTTTGGAACTTCCGAATTTCTTGAATTCCAATTTGAACTCTACAAAAAAGGAATCATAGAGCGTTTTATGAGTGAAGAAGAACTGGAAGAGAGGTTAAAAAAACTTGCCAATAGAATTCAACGGAGTTGATTACGTTTACTCAAAAGACACGCCTTTCGAAAAAAAAGCCTTGAGTGATGTAAATCTAAAAATAGAAGAAGGTGAATACATCTCTATCCTTGGAAAAACTGGTTCAGGAAAATCCACGCTTGTTCAACTTATGAACGGTGTTATGAAACCTACAAAAGGTAAAGTCGTTGTGGACGGAATTCTAACAGATGAAAAGAGCGAGAGGACATTTGAAATAAGAAAAAAAGTTGGAATGGTCTTTCAATATCCTGAGCATCAATTTTTCGAAGAAAATGTTCTAAATGAGATAGCTTTTGGTCCGAAAAACTTTGGAATTGACGATTCGCAAATTGAAGAAAAAGTTTTAAAATCAATAGAGATGGTCGAATTACCTAAAAGCACGCTTTTCAAATCCCCCTTTTCGCTTTCTGGAGGTGAAAAAAGAAAAGTTGCGATTGCTTCCGTTATCGCTTGCGATCCTAAGTACATCGTATTTGACGAGCCTACTAGCGGTTTAGATCCGGTAAGTGTGAAACGCTTTTCACTCTTGACAAAGAAATTTCATTCTGTAGGTAAAACCATCGTAA
>WFYR01000066.1 GCA_015489955.1 Mesoaciditoga sp.
ACCCTTTTATAAGCACAATTCCAAACGGGGTTGGAAGCTGCCTGATGGTTTCCTTCAACGGCGCTACCATCTTTTCTGTAGGCCTTCCAAGGACGATCAAAAGGTCTGCGTGCCTTGGCGAAGCGGCAAAGTAGATGCCAAAGCGGTGAATATTGTAACGTGGCGTGTGTAAGGCGTGAATTTCAAAGTTGAGTTGATTTGAGTTTCCCACGTCTATCATGTAGAGGTGTAGCGATCTTTTGAAAAGACCAAGTTTTTGAGCTTCGTGCTTCGATTCGTATTTTTCTTTTTCAGTCAGCATTTTTGACATGCCAACAACTGGCCACCATTTCATATTCCACTCCTCCTCCTGCTCATCTCGCCGCGTCTGCAAAATTCACGCCGTACGATTCAACTGCAAATGGAAAGTCGGTAAAGATGTTAGAACGCATCGAATGGCTAATTGCCGCAAATCCAAAAACGGATGGCGTGCTAACGTACAGATTTTTTATCTTGCCGTCAGTTATGTCAAGACGATAAATCACACTCCCGCTAGGTGACTCACAAGCTCCAAGCCCTTCACCATCACAAATGTCAAAAACCGTGGCGTTTTCCTGAACTTTGAATTCACTGAGCATTTTGGCTATGAACTTCGCGCTTTGCATAATTTCGTGAGCTCTTACTTCCATTCTCGAAAGCGAATCTCCTTCTTCATCTACAACAGGAATGAAATTGGAATAAACTTCTTCATTCATTCTCAAATCTTCTTCAACGTTGCAAGCTCTCAAAGCTGGGCCGGTAAGACCGATCTTTTGGGCGTTTTCGGCATCGAGAACAGCCGTTGAATGTAACCTGTCTATGTAATTTCTACTCGTTAGAGAATGTTCAAACAGTTTTTCGAATTCAGATGAAATTTCTTTAACCTTTTGAGATACTTCTTTCAGTGCTTGTTTGTTCGGAATAAAACTCACTCCATCTATCTTTACAAAGTCCCGCAAAAAGCGTGAATTCGAAAAACGCTCGTTCAACCGCAAAAGATCTTCAAAGAGGCCCTGAAGATGAGAAGCTAAAACAAGCTGAGCGGCTGCCGAAGCCAACCTGGAAATCACATACATGTGGTTGTACATCCTTTCCAACTCCAAAGCGACGGCACGCAAAATTTTCACATTGAACGGAACTTTTATTTTGCACGCGTTTTCTACAGCGCGCACATATGCCAAAGCATGGGAAACACCAAAATTCCCACAGATCGACTGTGCCATTTTCAAGCCTTCTTCAACGCTCTTTCCGTTCATGTCAACATCTATTTCTCGTCGTTTGTAAGACGTGTCGATTTTAACCTGCAATATTCTTTCACCATACGTGAAAAGATGATAAACGCCGGCTTCACCAACGCCAGATGTGACGGGACCATACCTGAAATCGAATACTCCTTCACCCGTAACATCTTCTTCACTTTCAAGAGGATCTTTTACAATTGTATCTCTGTTCCGTATGAGGTTGGCATTTTCAAAGTCGTCCGCGTTTCCATCTTCAACAAACACCTTTCCGTTTTCTTGAACGATCAAAAATTCTTTTTCATCTTTTTCGTATATGCCAAGCAATTTTTTCATTTTATCATCCCCACAGAAAGCAGCTGGTTAATTTGAGGTACGAAGAAAATAACGAGAAAAGCCAATAATGTGTTCACGATTGGAACGATGGTACCGACCCTCTTTCTCTCCGTTACAACGGTGTCTGTTGGTTTGGAAAAGACCATGGAACCAACTTTGTAATTGATGCTGATAAAAGCCACCAACAAGAAAGAGATAACCAACAGCGCGTAAAAGAGTGGGAAGTACTTGAGAATGCCGTATATTATAAGCAATTCACCGATAAACGTTCCAAACGGTGGTGTGCCTGTAACGGCCAATGCTGAAAAGAAAAGAGTGTAACCGGTAAATGGCATGCGTTGGGATACGCCTTTGACGTTTTCTATTTTCTTGCTTTTGTATCTTGCCAATATGTTTCCACTGAGGTAAAAAACAGATGATTTTGCAAACGCGTGCGAAAGTGTCAAAATCACTGCCCCAATAAAAGCGTACTTTCCTAATGACAAGCCCATAAGCATCATTCCCATATTTTCCATCGTTGAATACGCGAAAAGCCTCTTGTAATTTTTTTGAACGATCATCAAAGTGGCCGCAACTGCAACAGTAAACAAACCAAGCCAGAAGGCAAACTCCTTAACCGTGCCCACATTTACTATTTGCATGATTCTCGCAACAGCGTATAACGCTACGGCAAGTAGTATTCCAGAAAACGCCGCGCTAACCGGTGCTGGCGCTTTTCCATGCACGTCTGGCAGCCACGTGTGCATTGGAAAAATCCCACCCTTGGTGCCATATCCTATTACAGCCATCATGGCTCCGAGAACCAATATTTTGTTCGTTTGGACGCCTTGCATCATTTGCTGAATATTCAAAGTGCCTGTAACGCTGTAGATGAATATGTTTGCAAGCAAAGATATGATCAAGCCAACAGAAACGATTATTATGTACCTCCACGTAGCTTCAATTGAGGTTTCCGTGTTTTCGGTTGCGACCAAAAGAGCGCTCGTAACCGTTGTCGCTTCCACACCAACCCAAATAAGGCCTAAATCGTTTACAGAAACCGTAAAGAGCATGCTAAACGCGAATAAGTTCATCAAGAAATAGTAAAAGTGCTTTTCAAAAGATGGATTGTCTATGTATTTCATGTAAGTTGTGGAAAACATTACCGTGCTTGCGTATATCATGCTTACCATTATAAGCATTATCTTGGAAAGACCATCTATGTAAAGATAATGGCTTGTGTAAGACGGCAAAAACACCATGATAAACGCCACCGCAACCGTGGAAAAGGCGGCTATGATTGAAACAACTTCCTCAAAATAAGTTTTCTTTACAAGGCACAGTAACGAAGCGGCCAACGTAAAGAACATCGGCAAAGTGTAAATGTAATTCATCGCTCTCATCCTCTCAGTTCATCTGATTCGTTCATCTCAACAGATGAATTCTTCATCATTCTCACAACGACACCCGCTATGGCTATTATTCCTATAAGATCAAGCACGATACCCGCTTCGACTATAAAGGGCAAACCTGGAAAAAGGTAACCTTCGAAAAGAAACAAGGCGTTTTCCATCGTCATGTAGCCTATCAATTGTATAAAAGCGTTTCTTCGTGAAATTATGAGAAACGCACCTTGAAGAAGTAAAGCCATTGGAATCGAACCTTCAACCAAATGAATTGAATTGTAGAAGGTGATCCTGTAAAGAACGTAAGCAAAAACCACGATAAGCAGAGATATAACTATTGACATGGCGGTGCTGATAACAGGTTTTATCTCTCTTTCTCTCCAATGATCCCTTACGATCCTTCGTTTCATATACCAAGGAATGAAAAAGCCCCTTACAAACGCGCTGATCAGGGATAAGGCTATAACGTAAGGAGAGTTTTGAACAATTCCCAGATAAAACAGGAAAAGTGCGATTATGTAAGAAGAAATGGAAAAAGTTGTGATTATCTTTTTTGTGTATATCTCCCATTGCATGAAAAGCACCATGAGAATTTCGAAAAAACCTACAAGTGCAAATGTTTCTCTCATCTCAAACCCTCCCTACCGTCGTGTAAAATGCCAGAAAACTCAAGAAAGCCAGAGAAAAGGCAAAGGCGAGATAATCGAAATTCTTGAATAGCCTGAACTTCGATATGCTTTCTTCGAATAGCGCAATGCCTATCACAAGACCCAACAATTTCAAAAAATGAACGCCTGAGTAAACGAAGACGGACGACAAGTCCAATTTCATTGGCACGAAGAAAGGCATGGTATAAACGTTCAAAAAGACACTCATGAGCAAGAACTTCTTCACGTAGCCGCCCCATTTTTCGAAAGCCAGATCCATTCCGGAATACTCCATGCTCATTCCTTGATCGATCATTCCAAGTTCTGCGGTTGAATGCCTTTCTATCGGAAGACGTCCAAGTTCCACTACGAGCACCATGAAGAAAGCACCTGCTACAAACCAATGCGTCAACGAAAGGTACCACTTAGACGATGATTGCAGCACGTTGTTTATGACGTAAGGATTGTTCGTGCCAGAAATAACTCCCAACATTATGAATATCAAAACGGTTATGGGCTCTGCCAGAGCTCCCATACTTGCAGCCCTTGACAATCCCAAATGAGAATAATTGCTTCTGCTATCCAACGCTGCCAGTTTTTTAACAAGCGCTGCCGCGCCGAATATCAACCCACCGCCTATGAAGTCCACTGTAGGTCCGAATTGAAGCGGAAAAGCGGTTATAATTGGCAGTACAAGTGTAAGCAAACTGTACATTGCAAAGCTCACATAAGGCGCTCTGTGAAAGATAGGAGAAGAATGATTTGGGACTATTATCTCTTTCCTGAAAAGCTTGTAAAGATCGTAGTAGGGCTGAAAGATACTGGGGCCCTTTTTCGATTCGATCCTTTCTTCAATTTTAGATAAAATGCCAAATACAAGCGGAGATAAAAGTAGAACATATAGAAGCTGTACAACGCTTAAAAATACAAGCATAAAAAACCTCCTATCCAGATTTGGGTAGGAGTTATCGGCCCTCAAAGGCTTTACGGCGAACTCCACCGCCGCTTTTGCAAGAATTATACAGAAAGCAAGTTAATTAAAGATTATTAGATATTAAACATTTGTTGTATGCGAATGAATTTTACTCATGCGGCGTGTGAACATTGCAAAAGATAATTTTTTCGAAGTCCTGTTAGAACGGATTCGCTTGTTTTGACAAGTACTTCGAGGGGAGATTTAATCCCTTTTTGAAATGTTTTGTAACATTGATGCACAATGTGAGAATTTTAGCTTTTTAAATTCAAATGACGAACAAGAATATAGGACGGGAAACGAAAATGCGATTTTCTTAGCATGAGTAAGTTTGTTGAATAGGCATTTCAAAAGTGGTAAAATAAAAAAAGGAGATGAAGCTCTCCTTTAATGCTTCTAACAGCTGATGGCTTCTGAAGAGAATGCCATCGTTTTTTATATGGTAAACAAAAAAGGAGGCTTGACTTTGGCCTTTGAGAGCATTTTGTTTAAAACATTTAAAACCTCCCAGACAAACGGCAAATTGAAAATGCCAGGATTTTTTCATGATTTAAACATAGATCAGATCGTAGACTCGCTTGTGGGATTTAAGGGAGAATACAACTTGAGGGAATTTTTTTACATTATTCCGACAGATGTTGAAGAGATAAAATATCGCCAAGAGATCATGAAAGATCTGGAAAACAAGGACGTTTTCTCCGTAATAGACGAATTTGCCATGAAGATGCGCAAAAGCCGCCTTTACAAATCTTACAGTGATAAACTGACTTTGAATTATCAAAAGGAAAGATGGTTTGTCGATGCGGTAGATGTTTACGTGAAAGCCGTAAAAGAGTTGCTTGAAAGACTGGAAAATGTTGATTTGAAATCTCAAGGGCTTATCCAATTCAGAGAATACTTAGAATCTTATGTGAATTCAAACAAATTCATGGAACTCTTTTCACAAACGCAAGAAGTCCTTTCAAAGCTTTCCCGCATCAAATACACGCTTTTGATAAAAGAAAACAAAGTTAAAGTTCAGAAATACAATGGTGAAAAAGACTACGCGTCCGAAGTCCTGAAAACGTTTGAAAGATTTAAGCAAGGAGCCGTTAAAGATTACACAGTTGAATTCGATGAATCTATGGATATGAACGGTGTTGAAGAGAAAGTGCTGGACTTGGTGGCAAAGCTGTATAAGGAAGAATTTTCAGATTTGGAAAGATTTTACGGCGTAAACGCCTTTTACATCGATAAAACAATTTCAAGGTTTGATAGAGAAATACAGTTTTACGTTACCTACTTAGAATACATAAAGCCATTGAAAAAAGATGGATTAAACTTCTGTTATCCGGAATTTACCACTTCAAAAGAGATATACGCAAAAGACACTTTTGATTTGGCACTGACTTTCAAATTGCACAGAGAAGGTTTAAGAGTGGTGAACAACGATTTTTACTTGAATGATCCTGAAAGGATCATTGTCATTACTGGTCCAAATCAAGGCGGAAAAACGACATTTGCACGCATGTTTGGGCAAGTACACTATCTTGCAAAGATGGGTTACCCCATACCTGCAAGTGAAGCACGACTCTTTTTGTTTGACAACATATTTACCCATTTTGAAAAAGAGGAAAAGATAGGGAATCTCCGTGGAAAATTGGAAGACGATTTGATAAGGATAAGAAATATCTTGGATAAGGCCTCTAAAGATAGCATCATAATAATGAACGAGATCTTTTCTTCCACAACTCTTGAAGATGCGAATTTTTTAGCCAAAAAAGTCATGGAAGAGATAATGAAAAAGGATTCCATTGCCCTGTTGGTCACCTTTATGTACGAGTTATCTGAATTGAATGAAAAAACGGTTAGTATGGTGAGTACCGTTTCTGAAACAAATCCAGAGATGAGAACGTACAAAATTTTAAGAAGACCATCGAACGGACTTTCATATGCCGTTTCATTGGCAAAAAAATACGGCCTCACTTACGAACAGTTGAAAAAGAGGGTGAAAGATGAAAGTTTTTCTGATGTACGAAGATAAGGATTTTGATTTACAAGGGAAAATGCCTCAATGGAAAGAAGTCGTTCAAGATCTAGAGTTAAACGTTCTTTTTGATACAATGGCAAAAGAAGATGATTTCTTTAGGGAAGTTTCTGAAGCAGCCATCCTTTCTCCGTTATTTGACGTTAAGAGCATCTTGTATCGACAGGAAATTTTAAAAGATTGTTTGGCCAATCCTTCTTTAATAAAGGAAATGTACGATATATCTTTGGAGTCTTTTGATGTTAAGAAAAACACCTTCTTCGGTTTTTTCAGCAGGTATCCTATTGGCATGCTTGACAGTTCTGTAAGAGCTATGACAATGCTCGTTAAGACGCTTAAAAAACTCCGAAATATCGCAGATGAAAAATCTGGGAAATTCCATTCTAAAGGCTTCAAAAGATTCTTTAACATGATAAAGAATGAACTGAGTGATGAGTATTTTGAAGAAGTTGAGAAGCATCTGGAAACTTTGGAATTCAAAAATGGCATACTGATAAGCGCTGACCTTGGAATGGGAAACAAAGGGGTAAATTACACCTTACGTAAGCCAAACGAAGAGAAAAAACGATGGATTTCCAAGATCTTTTCAAAGAGAGAAGAAGAATTCACCTTCCGTATAGCTGAAAGAGATCAAAATGGTGCAAAAGCTTTATCTAATCTAAAAGAAAGAGGAATAAATTCCGTCGCAAATGCGCTTACTCAATCCGTTGATCACATCCTTAGTTTTTTCACAGTCTTGAAAACCGAACTTGCTTTTTACTTGGCTGCGATGAACCTTTATGACTCTTTAAAGAGGTTAGAAGAGCCTTTATCTTTTCCAATACCACACGGTATTGGCACCTCGATGCATGAATTCAAATGCTTGTACGATCCTTCTTTGGCACTAACCCTAAACAAAAAGGTTGTTGGAAATGACTTAGATGCAAATGGTAAAAATCTATTTGTGATAACAGGTGCAAATAGGGGAGGAAAGTCCACGTTT
This sequence comes from Mesoaciditoga sp., assembly GCA_015489955.1. Lineage (GTDB taxonomy): Bacteria > Thermotogota > Thermotogae > Mesoaciditogales > Mesoaciditogaceae > Mesoaciditoga. The sequence goes on from WFYR01000066.1 coordinate 7,606, forward strand.
TTAAGAAGCGTTGGAATTGCACAGTTGATGATGCAGAGCGGTGTTTTTGTTCCGGCGCAACACTTCTCTTCAAGCATATCGAAGAAGCTCTTCACTCATTACGGAAGGGAAGAAGATGAAAAAATGGAGAGCGGAAAGTTCGATGAGGAGTTGAGGAGAATGAATAAAATAGCCACCGATCTCGTACCGCATTCAACGGTTCTATTCAACGAATCATTTTCCTCAACGAATGAAATAGAAGGCTCTGAAATAGCGAAAGAAGTGGTGTTGGCCCTTAAAGAGAAAGACGTTGAGGTGTTTTTCGTCACTCACATGTACGAATTCGCTCATTCCATGTATGAAAAGCATTTTGATGATGCTATCTTCTTGGTAGCCGAACGTTTGGAAGATGGCAAGCGCACTTTCAAAATAAAAGAAGGAAAGCCTTTGAAAACGAGTTTTGGCATCGATCTGTACGAGCGTTTATTCAAAAAATGAACATGAATCTCATTGTAATATTGTACCCGTTTCTAAATGGTGGCCATTCTTTTGTTTTTTCTTATCCAACTGTATCCAACTTTTGTGTTGCGTACAAATTCTGAACCATCCGAAAAATACACCGCTTCATCTTCTTTGCCTTTGAATTTTTTCATTTCATTCTCTTCATTTTCAATGAAAGCCCTTTTTACTTCTTTGCTCAGATGCCTACCTGAAATAGCCAACCGTGTTTCTTGCAAAGCTTTTTTTGAAATGGATTGAGTAACTTTCATTTATTAACTTTTGGCACGTTTATGGAGCAAGAAGTACTCATGTGATTTTTACACAATTCATTAAATGTGTTTCAAATTTGCACAAACGAACAGTTTTGATGATTTACGATATAGAGAAATGATAGTACACTAAAATCGTACAAAAAATTCAAATAAAGGAGTGGATAACATGGGCAGTTATCAATTGAAGTATCATGCAAAAAGGCCTGAAGGAATAGAAAACAAAAAGGCATATCTTGTCGGTTCAGGAATTTCAACATTATCGGCGGCTTTTTTCTTAATAAGAGATGGACATATGGATGGTAGAAACATTACCATATTTGAAAGAAAAAACGTTAACGGTGGAGCTTTAGATGGTGCTGGAAACCTCGAAGACGGTTATGTTATTCGTGGCGGCAGAGAAATGGAAGAGCATTACGAATGTACATGGGATCTATTTGGAGATATTCCCACTCTTGAAAATCCGGAAAGAACCGTTTTAGATGATATGAAAGAAATCAACGATTGGGATCCAAACGTTTCAGCAAAAAGGGTGATTCAAAATCGAGGAGAAGAGGTTGATTCATCCGATTTGGGATTGAAGGATCATCATATAGAACAATTAACAAAATTATTTTTAGCGAAAGAGGAAGATTTGGGTAATCTAACCGTAGAACAATTTTTCACTCCAGATTTCTTTGAAACGAATATGTGGCTGTTATGGCGTTCTATGTTCGCCTTCCAAACATGGCATAGCGTTGTTGAAATGAAAAGATACATGGAAAGATTCATACATCTATTACCAGGCATGACAAAACTAAAGAACATTTTATTCTCAAGGTACAACCAATATGATTCATTTGTATTGCCCTTGATAAAGTGGTTAAAGGATCGCGGAGTAAAGATTGAAAACAATACATTGGTTACCGATTTAGACATTGAATTTTCTGGCAAAGAGAAGGTTGTAACTGGAATTCACCTGGTTAAAAATGGCGAAGAAAAACATATAAAAACTACAAGAAATGATTTGGTGTTTGTAATTAACGGCTCGATGACGGAAAATTCAACGTTAGGAAGTATGAACAAAGCTCCAGAATTGAACAGAAAATTGGGGCCTGTTTGGAGTTTATGGAAAAACATAGCAGCAAGAGATCCAGCATTTGGAAAACCTGAAGTATTTTATGAAAATATCGATAAAACAAAATGGGAATCATTTACCGTAACCTTAAAAGATTCGAAAATAGCCGACGTCATTAAAAATCTTACAAATAGAGATCCATATTCTGGTAGAGTCGTAACTGGTGGAATAATCACAATAAAAGATTCAAATTGGGGAATGAGTTTTACGATAAGCAGGCAACCACATTTTTCCAATCAACCAGATAACGTATTGGTATTATGGGCGTATGGTTTATTCGCGGATAATGAAGGAAATTACATTAAAAAGAAAATGAGCGAGTGTACAGGCGAAGAATTACTGAGAGAATTGCTGTACCACCTTGGCGTAGAAGACGAATCGATGGACGAAATGGTTGAAGGTGCAATAGTTATTCCTGCAATGATGCCGCATATTACGAGTCAATTTATGCCACGTATAAAAGGAGATAGACCAGAAGTTGTCCCTGAAGGTAGCGTGAATTTAGCCTTCCTTGGGCAATTCGTTGAAATAGAAGGAGATTGTGTCTTTACAGTGGAGTATTCCGTTCGTTCAGCAATGATAGCCGTGTACACACTTTTAAACCTTGATAAACAGGTTCCGAAAATTTATCCCAGCAAATACGATATTAGATATATTATCAAAGCAGCGAAAACATTATACGGAAACAGGCCATTGCCTGGAGAATCCATTGCAAAAAAACTATTAAAAGATACATCATTGGAGAATCTATTTTAATTCACAGGGCTCTTCACGAGCCCTTTTCAAATTTCTTTAATGATCTGTATATGTCTCCTTCGATGATTTTACTCAATTTTTGAGTCAAAACCTTCGGATCCTCAATCATTTTATGTTTTATCCAATTTATTATCACGCCGGTGAGCGCTATTTCGTAGAATTTCACAACATCTTCTTTTGATTTTTCTGAAATATTCAAATCTTTGGAAATATCCTCTACAACATCGTATATTAATTTGGCAACGTAATCATAAAGATGATCTTCCAAACGATTTCTATCTATAGAATTATAGGCATTTAGTACGACTTTTTCATTTTCCCTTAAATAATTCAAAATGCTTACAAAACCCTTTTGCCATGTATCATAGGTTTTGTTTTCACCAAGTATTTCTTTTATTTCGGTAACGAATGTCCATTCTAACAATTCGTATATGTCATGAAAATAATAATACAACGTCCTTCTATTTACACCGCAATCCCTAACTACATCATTTACCGTGATCTTAGACAAGGGTTTTTCTTTCATTAATTTCTTTAATGAATTTGCAAGTGCTCTTTTTGTTATTTCTGACATATCTCATCCCCTTGCTGATTCGCACCAAAAGATTGCCGTAAATTTATTCTGCGAAATTCTTTTCTATCACGATAAAAGCTGGGGTATCTTAAACCCCAGCGATTTTAACGTTGTAAGCTTTCAAAGCAAGCGGTCCAAAGTATTCTTCTTCCTGTACGCTTTCATTTGAAAGTTCAAAGTTTTCTTGAATGTCTTTTATGTTTCCAGACACTGAACCACCGGTAATTGGTATTCTGTTTTCTCCATCAAAATACCAGCCAAGTCTTATTTCTCCCGCAAAATCTCCTGTCAACGTGTTCATCTGAAAATCTGAAAACGTCTTAAGTTCTATATGTTTCTCTTTTCTAAATTCCTTCACTTTCTTTTTCCCAGATTTCACGACGAAATTTGTAAGTGAACCGGTGGGTTCAACGTTTAGATAATGAGAAAATCTCAGGTTCCCCCAATAAGAAAGCAGAACTCCCTCATCTACAAGCTTAACTTTTTTCAATTCAAAGCCATCTTCATCAAATGGTTTGGAAAAATAGGATCCTTCCAAAAATGGATCAACAAAGAGCGTTATGCCACTCCCTTTAAAATCGCCTTGAATTTTTTCGCCAATTTTGGCGTTGGACATGTGCTCGTAAACTTTTAAAGCGGATGCGTTCTCAACGTAATAGCTCAATATCTCTTTTGTGCCACTTTCGTCGAAAATAACTGGAATGCCTTTTACCTTTGGTGTCGGTTTGGCGCGGGATCTATCTACGGTTATTTCTAAAGCCTGAGATACTTTGGATGATATCTTAGATGGTGAAAAATCGGAAGTTTTCAAATTCCAATACAATTCCACTTCTTCGTCATCATTTTTACTGTTGGTAATAAGTTCAATTTCAAGCTTACCTTTTTCAAAAGAAACATCTAAGCCATTTGAATTCAAGATCCTCATCTTTTCATCGTTTAAAAATATTTCAACAGAATTGATCCAAGATTTATCGTTTGTTGGCATAAACACGGCATTTACAATTTCATCGAGCGCTTTAAACGTTTTATCTGGATTTTCAATGCGTTTTTTAATGCCGTTGGCCAACGGGTAAGGTTTGTTTTTAACGAATTTTGCGGCAAAGATGGCGCTTGAAATTTTTTCATCTATTTCATTTTTTGTCATGGTTGGATGTATTAAAATTGTCGATGATCCCATATAATCTTCTGAATCATCTCTAAAATCTTCATAGACTGTTAATTCGTACTTGGTAACATCCTTTGCCCTATTCATGTCTAAAGTGCTTTTAATGAAGAAAAGTTCTTCCGCTTTGACACGCTTTTCAATCAATTTCCACTTTTTTATTCCGCGTTCTTTTAAGCTTCTCATTATCTCGTTTATCATTATCCCAACCTCGCTTTCGCCTTTATGTAAGGCCCGCCGGCGGAAACTTTGACGTACTCTTTGTATCCCTTTCCACAAGCACCACTGCCAGAAAGCTTGAAATCTTTTGATACCATTGAAATGGAATTTAAAAGCTCCGGCACATAGCCGGTTATTATTATTGGAGAGATAACTTTGTCAGTCAGTTTACCATCTTTTATTTCACGCGCGTACGTTATCATAACCTGAATTCCCCAGTTTTTAGGATCTTCCATTCCACTTCCATATTTTTCAAGAAGGTATCCATGTTTTATGGACTTTATCATATCTTCAAGTGTATCTTCGCCAGGCGTGAAAAACGTGTTTGTCATTCGCGCGTAAGCCTTTCTTTCAAAAGATTCCCTTTTCCCGTTTCCGGTTGGAGTGGTGTGCAATTTCATGGCTGAGAGCAAATCGGAAAGACCTGCTTTCAATATTCCTTTGTCTATAACTAACGTATCGTGAGCGAGAGTTCCTTCGTCATCAAAAAAATAAGAAGAAACTTCCTTGGCAGCCGCCGCTCCATCGTGCATGGTTACCAAATCTGAACCTACCCTTTTGTTCATGTATTCACTTGCCTTGGCTCTATTTTTAACGAACATGTCCATCTCCACGCCGTGTCCAAAAGCTTCATGCGCTATAACACCTGAGACGTCAGGTGAACAGATAACGTCATATTCTCCAGGTTCTAATCTTTCAGCATTCAAAAGAGATTCTGCCTCTTTGACTACATCTACGACTTTTTCTTCCATTTCTTCTAAAATTTCAGCGCCTTTAAGGCCGGAAAAAGATTCTATATCGCTTTTCACATTTTTTCCATCGCTTACGATGGGTTGAAGGTATCCTTGAGTCCAAACGTAGCTTTGAGAAAGCTCTTTTTTTCCAGAAACGAACAATTTGTTCACGGTAACTTCTTCATAAATGGTGTTGAAATTCACCAATTTTTCGGATACCTCAAAAGCCATGTCTTTCATCTTAGAAAGTCTTTCAATTTTTTCTTGTGAGCTTACAGAAGAGGGTAAAATTCTCACTTCAGACGAGAAATCTTTTTTCAGTTTTTCTTCTTCAATAACAGGGTAAGATGAAAATTCTATAGTACTTCTTAACTCAACTAATTCCGAAATTTCTTTTTCTATTTCGTCGATGTTATCTAATCGATTGAAAGAAAACTCACGGTAATTTCCGTCATGCACTCTTACAACAAATCCTCGTTCTGTCCACATGCTATCTCTCACTTCAACGCCTTCTGAATTTACCAAAAAAAGCGTTCCAGAAGAGTCAGTTCCCAAAACTGATACGTAATCATAATGCTGGTAAAGCCTTCTCACCAATTCACGAATCTTTGAGCGCGCTTCCTCTAAAAAAGCCGAAAATTCAACTTTCAACCTTCATCCCTCTTTTCGTTGTTAACCATTGTCAACTTGCACTTAATTTTCTCACTTTGAATGTTCATTGTCAAATTTATCCTCAAGAAAAACGGTGAAAAAAGCCCTTTGAAAAGGGCTTTCAATTGGAAGAACCGGAAAATCCGTCCACTTGGAGGATTTTCCAACTTCCATACAAGTGAGGTTTTATCTTCTTTTTCTCTTTTATGTAAGAGACTATGAGATCAGCGACTTCAACCTCTATTTCTTTTATAGGTTTTTTACCTATAAACATCGTGTATCCACCGCTTCCTCCCGCTTGGTAGCTGTTAACGGCTATCGTATATTTTTTATCCATTTTCAAAGATTTTCCGTTCATTTCCAATTTGACTACTCTTTCGCCCTCTGGTTTTTCCAAATCAATCACGTAAGAAATACCTCTAAAGATGTTGTACTTGTAACCCTTCATCTTTCCCGATTCACCTACAATCCCATTTTCGAATGAAAAGTATGTCGCAGAGTGTTCAAGCATATCCTTTACTTCCTGGCCTGTAAGTTCAAACACTTTCAAAGTGTTTGAAAAAACGTATACACTCATAACATCTCTTCTCGTTATCGGTCCTTTTTTCCATCCCTGGATATCCGGAGTGAAAACGGAAGTGGCGGATATTTGGGCACCTGTGTAATAAAGCTGAACATCGTTTATCAAGTTTATCAGCGCAGTTTCTCGAGTGCGCGCGTACATGGCATCGTTCACGCAAAAATCCCCTTCGGCTTCGCCTATGACTTCATCAAGCCATTTGTTCACAGCTATCTGGTACGGTCGTTCAATTTCAAGGAGTTTTTCGTCCGCGGGAATTTCCATTGGGTCTAAAAGTTGAACTTCACTTTCTTTTACTTCCCATTTATTCGTATAAGAAAGCTTAAGCTCAACGACTCCAAGGGCTTTTCCGTAGCTTGAGGCCATTATGACCGGAATACCGTTTATCTTGGTGGCAAAACTTTTATGCTGATGACCAAAGATAAAAGCAGCAACTCCCTCTAAAGTTGTTGCCATTTCATATCCTTGATTTTCTCCTGTGAGCTCCGCAATTACCTCTCCACTCTGTGGATCCCTTTCGAGTCCGCCGTGGTACCCAATTATCACAACATCGACACCGATGAGTTTGAATTCTTTCAAATAACGCCTCGCCGTTTCTATGGGATCCAGGAAGTCGAGTTCTTTTATGTGTTTTGGCTCTTCCCAAAAAGGTATGTACTTTGTGGTAAGCGAAAGATAGGCAACCCTAGGACTATCTTTGAATTCAAAAAGCGTGTAGCCTTTTCCGTACGCCGGCTTATTCGTTCCTTTACGCACTATATTCGCCGATGTTATTGGAAAATTTGCTTCGGAAATTGCCTTTTCCAGCACCTCTCTTCCAAAGTTGAATTCGTGATTCCCAATTGTCATGGCGTCACATTTCAGGTAATTCAAAGCCATTATCGTTGGATCAACACCCGAATTATCAACGGTTGCGTGATAATACTCAAGGGGAGATCCTTGAATATCGTCTCCATCGTCAAAATAGAGAACGTGATCGGCATCCTTTCTTATTCTTCTTATCATCGTAGATATCCTTGAGAGTCCGTACTCAACCTCTTTCCTTGTTGAATAGCTTTCTGGAAAGATGTAACCATGGACATCTGTCGTTGTAAGAATTGTGATTTTAAACTCCTTCAAGTTCATTCCTTCTTTCCTTATCACTCTTTATCCTTTTTTGATAAATATTACCTTTCAATTTTACGCTGGTAAAGCCCAGAAATCAAGATTGGAAAATGCAAGCAATTTTCACCACTATCAAAATTACTCCAAAAGTTATCTTACCGACACATTTAGCTTTTTTGTTAAACAAATTCCAAAATAAATACATAGGCATGTGCTACAATATAGTCAATTTTTCTTTCTGTTTATGAATGAATTGTCATCCTTCATCGATTTTCCTTGCTGAAGTTTTGAAAGTATAACACTTGTTTGAAAAAGTTTTTGTGAAATTGAAGAAGATATTTTTTGAATTTTGGTCTCAAAGTTAAAAAAATTTTCATACACACGGGAGGTAATATTGTGAAAAGCGTATTTTCAAAGGTATTGATTGGGTACTTGATAGTCATAGGACTATTGGTGCTAGTTAGCGGAGTGTATATCTATGAAATGTCTTCTTCTGAGAGTAAGAACCAGCTCATAGACAACGTCAATGCCAAAGTATCAGCGATAACTTCCAACGAATTGCTACTAAAAGATGCGGTAATATCTAAAGATCAAACGGCGTTCAGTAATTGCGTTTCAAACTTCAAAAATGTCGTTAAAGGTATTAACAAAATGCTTCCTGATTTTCCTAGCAAAGTCAAAGGTGATCTCGAAAAAGATGTAAATCTTTTAAATGGTGTTATTAGTGACGCATCGAATATCGATTTAAAGAATTTTTCTTCTCAAAAATATGGGGTGTTTTCAAATGCTTTGAAAAGTTTAAATTCTGCTCTTTTAACGACGACACAAGCTTTGAGAAAGTCTCAAATAAGCGAGATGAACATAATACGCTTAACGATTATAATTCTGAGTATTGTGTCGATTGCTGTTGCTCTTCTTATAGCTTTTCTCATGGCTCAAAATCTCACAGCCCCAGTAAAGAAATTATCAGTTCTTGTTGAAAACATGTCAAAGGGTACCTTGAACATAAAAATGGACGTTGTCAAAAGCAAAGATGAAATTGGAACTATTGCAAATGCGGTAGAAAAACTTAGAA
>WFYR01000067.1 GCA_015489955.1 Mesoaciditoga sp.
AGGCTTGAAAGGGAGCTAAATTCGATAATAGGTAACGGCTACGCCGTGCTTTACCTCATAGCAAAGCAGCTGGTTGAGAAGTCTAAATCAGATGGATACGTTGTAGGTTCAAGGGGATCGGTTGGTTCGTCCTTTGTCGCCACTATGCTGGGAATAACTGAGGTTAATCCCTTGCCTCCACATTACTACTGCCCACAGTGCCACTACTTCGAATTCGATTCATCTGTTGAGTCTGGTTACGATTTACCAGAAAAAATTTGTCCAAAGTGTGGTACAAAATTGAAAGCGGATGGCCAAAACATACCGTTTGAGACCTTTATGGGTTTTCACGGTGATAAGGTGCCAGACATAGATCTTAACTTTTCTGGAGACTACCAATCTAAAGCCCATAAATTCATAGAAAATGTCTTTGGCAAGCGCCACGTGTTCAGGGCAGGAACAATATCCACTATCGCCGAACGCACTGCGTATGGCTTTGTAAAAGGTTACATGGAAAAGAGTGGAGAAGCTTTGAACAAGGCTGAAATAGAGTATCTGGCTTCAAAGCTTACCGGTGTGAAAAGGACAACCGGTCAACATCCCGGTGGTCTCATGATCGTTCCAAAGGACATGGATATCCACACTTTTACACCCATACAAAGGCCGGCCAACGATACGAAAAGCGATGTTACGACTACTCATTTTGATTATCATTCGATTCACGATACTCTGGTAAAACTAGATATACTTGGCCATGATGATCCCACGACGATGAGAATGTTAAAAGATCTAACTGGCATAGATCCGATGGAAATCCCTATGAACGATAAGGAAACCATGGGCATTTTCTCGTCCACAAAGCCTTTAGGTGTGAGTGGAAAAGAAATAGGCACCGAAGTTGGAACGTACGGCATACCTGAGTTTGGAACAAGGTTTGTGCGACAAATGCTTGTCGAAACTAAACCAAAGACTTTTGGTGATTTGGTGAGAATATCCGGGCTTTCCCACGGTACTGATGTGTGGGCAAATAACGCTCAAAACCTGATCAATTCCAAAAAAGCGACTTTGGAAGAAGTTATAGCGTGTCGCGATGACATAATGAATTACTTAATTCGTAAGGGAGTGGAACCTTCATTATCGTTTAAGATAATGGAAAAGGTGAGAAAAGGGAAAAGTCTGGAAGACGGTGATCTAAAAGCGATGAAAGAACGTGGAGTGCCTTCCTGGTATATCGATTCTTGCAAGAAGATAAAGTATCTTTTTCCAAAAGCGCATGCCGTCGCGTATGTTAGTATGGCATTCAGAATAGCTTATTTCAAAGTGCACTACCCTCTTGCTTTTTACGCCACTTATCTCACAATAAAAGGTGGTGAGTTTGACATACGAATTGTTAAAGGCGGTTTGGAATGGGTGAATATGGAGCTTCAAAGAATGGCAACGGAAGGCGTGGCTAACGTGAAAGATAAAGCGCGGCAAAGTGTGTTGGAAATATGCCGCGAAATGATGGTGAGAGGTTTTGGCTTTAAAAATGTTGACATTTTCAAGTCAAGCTCTTCAAAATTCACCATTGAAGATGGAAATTTACGAGTGCCGTTGAATAAAGTGCCGGGCCTTGGTGAAAAAGTGGCCGCTTCCATAGAAACGGAAAGGAAGAAGAAAATTTTTCGTTCTGTGGAAGATCTGAAAAGAAGAACGCTTATCAACAAGACGCATCTTAAAATACTTCGTGAACTTGGCGCGATAAAAAACTTACCGGAAAACGATCAGATAACCTTGATGTAAAAGCGGGGACTTCCTCGCTTTTTTGTTTCACCTTTCGCTTTGTTTTATCATCTCACTCACTTTTTCTTTCACAACCATAAGAGCCTTGCAATCGTCTTCATTGTACTTTACTATCCTTTGAAGAAGCGACTCATCTTTACTCTTTTTCCATTCGGTGAGGTGTTTCATAGCTTCGTAACCGTTGAAGTTTTCAACTCTCCAATTAAAACCTATACTTTTTGCCACGTCTTTTAAAGAGTAAAATCTTACCGGTACGACAAAATGGCGCTTTACCAGGTTGTACATGTCCTGAAAACGTTTTAGAATTCTACCAACGTTTCTATTAGAAGACATGGAGGCGAATTTTTCCATCACGTTTCTGTCAAAAACGTCGTAGTGATAAATCGGAGCGCGCGGATGAACGTTTACAAAATTCAAAAAGTTTTCCCATTCCCTTTTCCATTCGTTTTCAAGCAAAAGGAAGTACCTGTACGTAACTTTATTTTTTTCTTTTAAGAGAACGCCAAAGAGGTAGTTTTCATCCGCGGCTTTTTCAACATCAAAAAAGTACTCGTAATTTCTGTTGAAAATTTTTACATTCTTATCATTTTTATTCACCAAAAACCACTTTGATGTGTCAACAGATAGGGCTTGAAGCACTATTTTCTGCGCTTGTTGAACGTTTATTCCCATGTACTTCGCCAATAGCTTCGGATCCGCTTTCGATACTTCGTTTATCGTTGAATATCCCGCTTTTTGGAGCGCTTTTTTCCTTCCCTCGCCAATGCCGTTTATCATCGAAATATCTCCTTCTTTTGAAGCAAATTCAACGCATTCGGCATGGAAAGGGCAATTTCTACACGCGAAAGAGAAAGTGGGATTGGGCGCTTTTCCGCTTGAAAAGGTTTCTTTAATTTTCAGGAGTATTTGTTTTGCTTTCTCAACGCGTGGGTATACGATTTTTAAACCTTCCGGAGTTCTAAAAGAAATTGGAAGCTCATTTTTGTTTAATTTCATGATAAAGGCTAAAAAAGAAGCCAAAATTTTGTGTCGTTCACGAATTGTGATGGAATGAACATTTAGCACAGCCGTCTTCTGATCATTCATTTCCACAAAATCGTCTACTTTTGAAAGTAGCACCATATTTTCGTATTCAGCTTTGAAATAAAATTTTTCATTTTCTTGTTGAGAGTTCTGTATCCTCATTCCTTTTTCCAGTTTTTCCAGCAAAAAAGCTTTTCTATGACACGATATGAAGCTTTTCAAAATTTCGTCGTTAACAATTATCGTTTCGATCTCCTCCATACAAAGCTCACTACAATTTTCTTACCGTTTCATTGTTTTTGCATATTTTTTGTCTTCAGATTTCAAGGTTGGAAGGTTCACAATTCAGATTTTACTCTTTTGAGTAATTTTATTCAATGTCAGAAATTATGGTTACGCACGCTTTTTTTGTAAATCATTGACACTTTACCGCGCTAATATGAAAATCAACGCTGAAATGAGAAGGCTAAAGGATGACCATGAAAATATGAAGATGGCGTTGTCAAATACGACGGCAAGCGCGAATACCGAAAGGAGAAGAAAATACACGAAGGCCGTGAATTTAACGCGCATTTTCAAGATCCTTACTCCTGTGTACACGTAAGACAAAATTCCCAAAAGTACGAATACGATCTTTACCATCAACAAGACAAACCACCACTTTTATTTGAAAAACGGGCATCTTAAGATGCCCGTTTTTGGAGCGAGCAACGGGATTCGAACCCGCGACACTCGGCTTGGAAGGCCGATGCTCTACCATCTGAGCTATGCCCGCACTGTCTTCGAAAAAGATTTTACCATAAAGAGTGAGTTTTGATCAAGTCCCAGAATTGACTCATAAAAAATCTACATGAAATCGAGTCGATGAGTCAAAATAAAAATCTACACGAAATCAAAGAGTGTTTTCCGAACGATACGGCAGTGCTGAAAATGCTTTATTTGGTAACTATGGACGTGGAAAAGAAATGGACCATGAGGCAAAAAAATTGGGCTTCTATTCTAGCCCAATTAGCGCTATACTTCAAAGAAAGGGTTGAATCTTATTTATGAATTCTTTATCTCAGATCAACGAATACACAAAACTTGGTAAAGACCAAATCGTGATTTTAAAAAGTTCCCTTTGACTCTAACAACATGGTAACCGGGCCATCGTTTAAAAGAGAGACTTTCATGTCCGCCTGAAAAATTCCCTTTTCCACTCTTATTGAATACTTCTTTTTCAAAATCTCACAAAAAGTTTCGTACATTTCTTTGGCTTTTTTTGGCTCAGCTGCAAATGTAAAAGATGGCCTTCTTCCCTTTCGACAATCACCGTAAAGCGTAAACTGCGATACAACTAAGAGTTGTCCACCTACGTCCAAAAGGGATTTGTTCATTTTTTCGTTTTCGTCTTCGAATATTCTCAAATTTGGTATTTTGTTTGCCATCCATTCGAGATCTTTTTGGTCATCGTTTTTTCCAACTCCCAAAAATACCAGCAAACCTTTTTCTATTCTTCCAACTACCTTTTCTTCAACTTCAACTTTTGCCCACTTAACCCTTTGCACTACCGCTCTCATTGTTGCCTCCTCTTTGTCTGTGAACTTCCAGAACGCCCTTTTCTTTTTTCACATGCGAAATAACATCTTTTAATTGTTTAAGATCGGAGACGTTTACCGTTATGGAAACGTGAGCTATTCCGACGTCATCTACCCAGGAATTTATACCGGCAAGTTGAACGTGTTTCTCTCTTATTCGATTTATTATGTCTCCAAGAAGGCCTTCACGATCGTAAGCTTTGAGCGCTATCCCAACACTGAAGAGCTCACCTGATTCCATGCCCCACGAAACTCTTACAAGTCTACTTCTGTCAAAATTCTTCAGATTTTTACAGTCAGCAGTGTGAATGCTTATTCCGTGATTTCTGGTCACCACTCCAACGATCGGATCACCGGGAACGGGGTTACAACATTTGGCAAGATGAAATTCTATTCCATTTAAATCTTCTATGAAGATTTCCCTTCCATGCGTTTTGGACGGAGATTGAGTGGAAATTTCCTTTGTCTTTTTTTCTTCTAAAAGGCTTTCAACGCTTACAGATGTTATGGCACCTTCTCCGAGTCTTAATTTGAACTCCCTTTCGTTTTCTATATGGTGATTTTCAAAGTAACGCTTCACCTTTTCGCTTTTAAAAAAGTCCTCAAGAGAAGTACGGTACTTTTTCAGTATTTCTCTGAGAATTTCTTGTCCACGCGAAACGTATTCTTCGGAGTATTTGTCCCTTAAGAATTTTTTTATCTTTGCCTTAGTTCTTGAACTCTTGGCATATCTTAACCAATCTAAACTTGGACCAGAACTGTTTTTGTCAACTAATATTCGTATTCTATCACCATTTTTCAGTTTGTAGCCTATTGGTACCATCTTTCCGTTTACTATTGCCCCCGTGTAATGATTGCCTATTTCTGTATGTATGGAATAAGCGAAGTCAATTGGTGTGGACCCTCCAGGAAGGCTCTTCACCTCTCCTTCTGGAGTGAAAACGAAGACGTCATCTAGTTGAAGCTCTTTTGTAAGTTCTTCCCAATTTGTGAGGCCCTTAACGTAATTTTTTTGCCATTCAAGAAGCCTTTCTATCCATTCACTGTTCTTCACATTTCCTTCTTTGTATTTCCAATGCGCCGCCATTCCATATTCGGCTTCTTTGTGCATTTTTTCGTCTCTTATTTGAATTTCCAGCACTTCCCCTTTTTCCGTTACGGCACTGGTGTGAAGCGAACGGTAGCCATTGGATTTTGGAGAAGCAATGTAATCTTTGAATCTTCCAGGAATGGGCTTCCATAAACTGTGTACCACTCCAAGGGCCGCGTAACACGTTGGAATATCTTTTGTGATCACCCTTAGAGCAAAAAGATCGTAAACTTCGCTGAATTCTTTGTTCTTATTCTTCATCTTTCTCCAGATGCTGTAGAAATGTTTTGCACGCCCGTTTACTTCAACAAAATCAACTTTATTTCTTTTTAAAACACTTTCAAGTTCACCCTTATAATAGGCTATTTCTTCTGCCCTTTGATTTATTTTCTTGTCTATGAGCTCCTTTATTTTTTTGTACTCTTGGGGATAAACGTACTTAAAGGAAAGATCTTCCAATTCGCTTTTGATCGTGTATATGCCCAGCCTATTGGCTATTGGCGCGTAAATTTCTAAAGTTTGCCTGGCCTTTTCCTTTCTTCTTTCTTCATTACCAAATGATTTCAAAGTTCGCATGTTGTGAAGCCTATCGGCGAGTTTTACAATAACTACCCGGACGTCTTGCGCCATTGCAAATATCATCTTTCTTATCGTTTCTATTTCTGAAAATTTCACGTCTTCTTTTTCCAGAGATTGAATTTTGGTAAGGCCATCAACGATCAATCCAACTTCGTTTCCAAATTTTTCTTTTATCTCTTCAAGGCTAACGTCCGTGTCTTCCACTACGTCGTGCAGCAACGCTCCACATATAGTTTGAGGGTCCATGTCAAGGTCAAAAACGATTTTAGCAACACTCACTGGATGACAAATATAAGGTTCACCGCTGTCACGTTTTTGACCTTCATGGGCTCTCTTTGCAAATTCATACGCTTTTTGAACGATTTTTGCGGATTCTTCTCCGTGATCTTTTCTTACTGAAGCTATGATTTCTTTGATAATTTTTTCGTATTCTACCAAGCGCACACCTCTTTCAAAATTCGTCGTTTAGTTCTTCTTGTTTTAGGGACTGAGCTTCCTTTTCGGATATGTAAATGTTTGGAATCCACAACATGTAAAAGAAAGCCGCAAAGTACTCACCAACGTAAGGTATAAGAAGAAAAAGAGTGATTATTATCAAAGAAACCAGAGTGTGTATAACATGTGCATCTTCCAGGATGAATTTCATGTTTTCTTTAAAACCATTCAGCGCATCGCTATCATTTTTAACGACCGAATACGTTGGGATGTAGAGCAGAAAAAAGAGGATGAACATTCCCGGAACGAAGTACAACGAAAATCCGGCCACGGTGAAAAAAGCCATGAAAGTGCAAAAAACGAATAGGTTGGTAAAGGATTTTGAAAACGCTTTTTCGTAGTTGAGATCTTCGTATTTCATCAAGAGCGCTGTCCAACCAGAAAGGGAAAAAATAATGGCCCATTTTAAAACGTTAAAAGCAAAAGGAAGCCACACCATTCCGCCTGTTTTTAAAATAACCACGTATTCGAAGATGACAAGATTGAACAACAAGATCGCCCCTATTCCAAAGAGGGCGGGAACTATAACAGAGGGCTTTTTCTTTACAACAGAAAAAATGTTTCCAAAACCGTCTAACAAATCCAATTCGTACACCCCCATTTTGAAAAGACACCGTTAAATGTATTTTACCACAAGCAAGCTTTTCTCCATTTTGTAGTTGTATAATGTTAAGAGAGATATTTTTGAAGCGAACTGTTGTGAAGAAAAGTAAAAGCTGAAGAGGTGAATTTATGGAAATTGAAAGGGAAGAAGATGTAAATGCAAAAATAGAAAAAGTGAGAAATTACATGTTAGAAAGAGGCGCCAAAGGAGCAGTTGTGAGCGGTATAGAAAACTTTGCTTGGATCACTTCAGGAGGGCGCTCTTACATAGCTTTGTCGGATGATGAAGGAAGTGCTGTTGTTTTCTTGACAAAAGAAGAATCTTACGTTATCACAAAAAACATTGAAAGAGAAAGAATGAAAAGGGAAGAGCTTACGTCCAACTTCACGGTTGTGGAATTTCCATGGTACACAAAGGTTGACGATATGGTGAAAAAACTTTCGGATGGAAATGAAATCCTTTATGAGGACGAACCAAACTTCAAAAATTTTCTCTTTCATTCAAGGCTTAAATTGAGTGATTATGAGCAAAAAAGGTACAAAATAGTTGGTCTAAAGAGCGCCCGGGCGCTGGAAAATGCGATGAGAACTTTTTCTCCAGATATGACTGAATTGGAGGCCAAGTCAATAATAGAAAGGGAGCTTTCTCGAGAAGGCTTAGACACATTGTTGGTGCTGGTGTTTGGAGATGAAAGCAGGAGCCTTTACAGGCATAACCTACCGCGTGAGGTAAAGCTTGGCGATAGATGTATAGCATCTGTATGTGCCAAGATGTTTGGTCTGGTAATTTCAACGACACGGACCATAGAATTCAGAAGAGATGAAAAATTTGAAAATCAACATAAAATTAACGCCCTTATAGACGCCAAAATCATAAACTCTTCTTTTGAAAAATCTTTGATTTCTCAGATTTTCTTCGATATAGAGAATATCTACGATTCTCACGGATACCCACAGGAGTGGCAGTTTCACCATCAGGGTGGGGTAACGGGATACAGGATGCGAGAATTCGTCGCCATTCCTCACTTCCCATTTCAAATAGAAGACGGAATGGCATTGGCATGGAATCCAACTATAACTGGCACTAAATCAGAAGATACTTACATTCGAACTGCCAATGGCATGGAGCTGATAAGCCTTAACGACGATGGAAGATGGCCATACTTGGAATTTGAGATAAATGGGAAAAAGTACAAACGCCCGGATATTCTTAAGATATAGCCTCTTGAGCCAATTTTTTTAAAGTTTCTAGAGTTTTTTCAAATGGAGCCGGCTCGTCTACAGCTTGTTTGAGAAAATCTTCTATTTTGTCGTGCATTTCTATGGAACGATCTATCTTTGGATCTGTACCTTTTTTGTAAGCTCCAACGCTTATCATATCTTTAACCGAGTTGTAAGTTGACATGATATCGCGTAGCGTCATTGCACTTTGTACAATTTCTTTATCCACCACTGATGGCATAACCCTGCTAACGCTTTTTAAAATGTCTATGGCTGGATAATGGTTGGCGTTCGCCAAGTCACGCGTTAAGACTATGTGACCGTCTAATATGCCTCTCGCGGTGTCGCTTATGGGTTCGTTTATATCGTCTCCTTCCACTAAAACTGTGTATATGCCAGTTATGGATCCCTTATCTGAATTTCCCGCCCTTTCTAATATTTTTGGGAAAAGCGCAAAAACACTTGGGGTGTACCCACGTGTCGCCGGCGGCTCGCCGATCGCCAGGCCAACCTCTCTTTGGGCGAGCGCAAATCTCGTTAAGGAGTCTACCATTAGAAGTACGTCTTTACCCTGATCTCTAAAGTATTCCGCTATGGCTGTTGCAGTGAATATAGCTTTCACTCTTACAAGCGCCGGCTTATCACTTGTTGCTACAACGACAACAGAACGTTCTATCCCACTTCCCAGATCTCTTTCTATGAATTCCCTTACCTCTCTTCCCCTTTCTCCAACGAGGCAAATGACGTTTACATCAGACTGGGCGTTTCTTGCAATCATTCCCATGAGCGTTGATTTCCCAACACCACTTCCTGAAAATATTCCTATCCTTTGACCTTTTCCTATGGTCAAAAAAGCGTCTATGGCTCTTACACCAACAGGAAGAGGGGTTTTTATCATCTTTCTTTTTATGGGATTTGGTGGAGAAGCGTTGAGCGGGTAAGATTTTGATAAAGGCAAAGGCTTTCCATCCAGAGGATTTCCAAGACCATCTATTACCCTTGTTAGAATTTCATTTCCAACAGGCACAGACAATCTTTCACCGGTAGCACGTATTGGAGCGCCAATGGAAAGCCCTTCCGTATCGCTCAAAGGCATTAGTATAACTTTGTTTTCTTTGAATCCAACTATTTCCGCCAACACTTTACCGTATGGAGATTCAATTTCACACAATTCTCCCAATGGCGCGTTTGGGCCTATCGATTCGATAGTTAAACCAACTACTTTATCTATACGTCCCATCACGCTCCAAAGAGCCCCTTTTTCTACATCTCCTTTGATTTTGTTCAGCACATTCTTGATATTCTCTATGCCTTTCATTTCATTACTCTCCTAATTCAACTTTTTGGCTTGCTTCTTATATTTCCCTTATTCCTGGTACCAGGTACATGAATAGTGAACCAAACGTTACCATGATACCAAGTGCAAGAAATATTATGGAGTTAGTCAAAATCGCCGATACCCATCCGATTAAGGCAAGGGACACCGGCTGTAAAACGGTTCCAGCTGTTGTCAAAACGCTGAAAACTCTCCCGCGTTTTTCATCCGGAATGATTCTTTGCAAAACGACCATGAAAAGCACGTTCGAAATTGACACGTTGACACCTATTATCAATGATAATACCAAAAAGATCACAAAATTCGAGGCAAAACCCATAATTGAAAAAAGCACTCCTGCAGCGAGCATGTTCAAAATTATCACATTATGCTTCTTTTTTAGTTCTGGAAGAATCGAAAGCAATCCAGCCCCAATTATCATTCCTAGCGCGAATGCACTGACAACATATCCAAGTTCCAACGCGCCAAGATGGTAGATGACCTTAACTTGTTTTGCTATGAGGATATCGACCGGTGCAAAAGCAAAGCTCAAGAGGGATGCTATTATCATGGTCCAAAATATCATCTTTTTGGCATATGTGAATTTCAACCCTTCTTTAAAGTCGCGCAAAAAAGATTTTGACTTTTCGTTTTCTCTATATCTTTGTTTGAAATCTATAAACACTTCTGTGAGTGCTGAGATGAGAAATGATACTCCGTTCAAAGCGAATACAAAAAATGTACCTAAAAATCCAACCAACACCCCACCAAGTGCTGGGCCTATTATTTGGGCAAATTGCATGCCAGTTTGGAACAAACTGTTGGCCCTCGTTAAATGTTTGTCGGGAACGATGTTTGGAATTGTGGCCTGCAACGATGGCCTAAAAAATGCGGCCCCAATTCCCATGAGTGCGGATATGAAATATATCCAAAAAGTGGTCAATTGATTTGTATACGCAAGGTACGCCATCCATAATATCAACACGCCCCGTAACGCATCGGACAACACCACAATGGCCTTTCTGCTTATTCTATCAACGAGAACTCCGGCAAACGGTCCTATCGCCGCCACTGGAATCATGTTGGAAGCAAACATCCATCCTATAACGATACCCGATTGGTTGGAAGGAAATTTCTCCATAATCCACCACATCAGGGCAATATACTGGATGGAATTTCCAGTAGCGGAAACCATTTGCCCAAACCATAGAAGCACGTAATTTTTGTTAAACAATTTTTGAGACATTTCTTTGTTATTTTCTTCGTTTTTAATCATTTGTCGCCCCTGTGCTTTTCAATTTTGCTAAAAACGCATTCTTTCTCTTCTTTTAAAAAGCAGGTGAAATCCTATTGCTATAGCGTATGAAGCTATAAAAGCCATAAAGATCTGTCCAAACGTCATACTTATGAAAAAAAGCTTGATGATTATGAATATGGAAAATAGAATTCCTCCTATTCCCACTAAGTTCCCGTTTATCAATTCCCTGATGCCTTCAATTGTGAACACGATCGCAAAAAATATCCCTACTAACGTGCCAAAAGTTACGCTCATCATTCCGAAAATAGAGAGAAAGCCAAGTATTCCTATCAAAATCAAGAATATTGGAAATGCTTTCATCTTTGAATTTCCTCACTTTCCTTCAAAAATTCTTTTATTTCTTCCTTTGAATATCCCATCATTTCCATAAGTTCCGTAATTTCTTCTGCTGTGGCTTTCTTCTCTTTCATGATATCACGAAGTGTCGATTTTATATCGTTGTCAGCACTGGAATCAAAGTTAAATTCCTTTTTATCATCTTTAAAATCCACTTTTAAATCTCCAGAAACACTTTTGAATTTTAGAAACGAATCTGGATCTTTTCCTATGTTAAAATCCATATTTTTAGCTTTTCCTTTGAACGTTCGTCCATTCACGTTTATGTCACCGCTTACGGTTGAAAACTCCACGTGGAGTTTTGGTTGCAAAGCGTAGGAAAGATGTACATCTCCAGAGATGGTTTTTACGTTTAAATTTTTTATGTCGGAAAGAATTTCCATCATTTTTACATCACCAGATGTCGAATGAATGAAGCCTTCAAGAAAGTGAACGTTTCTTAAGAATATGTCTCCAGAAATTGAGTGGATTTCAATTCTTTCCATCTGTGATAATCCTTCCATTTTTACATCGCCGCTCGTGGACTTTGCTTTCATTTCTTCACAGATTATGTTTTGTGCGTTAAAATCTCCCGAAATAGTTGTTATCTCCACTTTTTTAAAGGATGTTTTATTCATGCGTATATCACCGGAGGTACTTTTCACGTTTAAAGTGATTCCCTTTGGAACTTTTACCGTCGCTTTTAAAGCTTTAAGTGAAGTGAATGACGTTCCAAAAAAACGAAATTGAAAACGCTTTTTTCTTCAAAAAGAAAACATCTACCGTGTTATCGTGATTTTCCACTACCGGTTCATATTCTTCCACTTCGTCTTTAAATCCCGATAACTCTATATCTATTTCCAATACGTTTTCATCCCAGCAAAGAAAATTCATATCTGTGGAAACGGAGTGAAAAATTATCTCTTTCACGTTTGGCGCGCTTTCAAAGCGAAAATTTTTACTCATCTTCATTCTTTTTCATCCCCCTTAACATAGAAATTGCTTCGCTTGCACTTATTTCTCCATTTTTCAATTTTTTCAATACTTCTCGTTCATCAATTTTATCTTCTTTTACGTCATATCCCAGAGCTTTAACAATTTCGTCAAGACGGTTCCTTGCCGTTGGATAGGATATTCCCAATTCTTTCTGTACTTCACTTAAATTTCCACGATTTTTTAGGAATACTTTGACGAAGTTCATTTGCTCTTTTGAAAGGCTAAAAAGTTCGTCTATCTCAAACTTTCCGGTTACTCCTGTACCACAAACTGGACACTTCAACGCTACAATATCCATTTTGTGCCCACATGAAGGGCAGCGGGTTACAAATGCCATTCGATCACCTCCTGACTGATTTCCTAAATAAAAATCAAATTTATTTTTCGTTTTATCAAAAATTTTTATTTATAGTTCAATTTTTTTGAATTATATATCAATAAAATTGAATTGTCAAGAAAAATTTCTTGCCATTTTTTGCTCAAAAGCACATTTAAATGTAAAATGGAGTTGAAGGATGTAAGGGCGATAGCCACAGATAACCACAAACACATATGGTAATTTTTAAAAAATTTTTTATGTGTGTGTGCGAGATAAGAATTCACCATTTCGAAAAGCGTATGAAAAATCGAGCATATATCATATATATGCAAAATACATAAAATTTTTGGAGGTGTTTTTATGAAGATCATGCTCGCAACAAACGAGCCAACGTTGGAAAGTGCAATAGCAGATAGATTTGCAAGGGCTCCATATTTTTTGATTTACGATACGGAGAGCAAGAAATTTGAGTCCATAAGCAACGATGCTGACATGGCACATGGTATGGGACCTAAGGCAGTTCAAATTGCCATAGACAACGGTGCTGAAGTTTTGATATCCGCTTTGCCGGGCGGAAACGCTATGGAAGCCTTGAAAAGCGCTGAAATAACCGTGTACGATGGAAGAGGCTTAAAAGCATCAGAAGCTATAGAAAAATTTGAAAATGGAGAATTGAAAAAAGTATGAGGAAAATAGCTGTCCTGTCCGGAAAAGGTGGAACCGGAAAAACAACTGTTGCGACGAATTTGGCTTATTCCCTTCATAAAATAGGGAAGAAAGTTCAGCTTTTGGATGCAGATGCAGAAGAGCCAAACTCTCATATCTTCTTTGAAATTGAGTACACTCAAGAAGAATCTGTCGACATCTTGATTCCAAAAATTGATAGGAATGTATGCACTCATTGTGGTGCATGTGCCAAAGCGTGCGAGTTCTCAGCTATAAGTGTTTCGCCAAAACATATAATGGTATTTGAATACCTATGTCACGGTTGTGGAGTTTGCTCTATGGTATGCCCTGTCAACGCTATTTCAGAAGGGCCAAAACCAATAGGAAAAGTAAAACTTGGCAAGACAAAAGATGGAATTTCGTTTGGCGAAGGAATACTTAACATAGGAGAGCCCTCAGCGGTAAGAATAATAAGACAGATGAAAAAGCATATGGATGAAAACGCCGACGTAGTCGTTATAGATTCTCCTCCAGGCACGTCGTGCCCGGTGGTTGAAACGCTACAAGATATGGATTTCGCACTCTTGGTTACCGAACCAACACCATTTGGATTACATGATTTACAGCTATCCGTGAACACGATAAAGGATTTGAATATTCCAATGGGGGTAATCATAAACAGATACGATGGCGTTTACACCGAAGTTGAAAAATATCTCGAAAGCGAAAACATTCCCATTATGATGAAAATACCTTACGATGTAGAAATAGCTCAGAGCTATTCAAATGGTAGGCTTTTTTCGAAAGACAAAGATGAATATGTGGAAAAATTCATCGACTTGTACGAGAAAGTCGAGGCGAACGTCAAATGTTGAAGCAAATAGCGATAGTAAGTGGAAAAGGCGGAACTGGTAAAACAACGCTGTCAGCCTCGTTTTCTTATCTGGCTGATTCAAGGGTAATGGCCGATTGCGATGTTGATGCCCCAAATCTTCATATAATTTTGAAACCGGAAATAAAAGAAACCCAGCAGTACATAGGGTCTAAAAAAGCCGTTTTGGACCAAAATAAATGTACAAAATGTGGAATATGTCAAGAAACATGCAGGTTTGAAGCGATAGGATTTGATGGAGAAAAGTATTTTGTAAAAGAGTATGCGTGCGAAGGATGCAACGCCTGCGTCATGAAGTGTCCCACTGGCGCTTTGAGGCTTGAAGACAGCCTGAGTGGAGAATATTACTCTTCCCAAACGGAAAAAGGACCTATGATCCACGCACTTTTGAGACCTGGCGAAGAAACGACGGGAGGGCTTATAGCGGAAGTGAGGAAAAAGGCTGTAAGCGTGGCACATGAAGAAGATATCCATCTCATCATCATAGATGGAGCTCCAGGTATAGGGTGCCCTGCAACGTCTTCTATAACTTCCACAAGTTACGTTGTTATCGTCGCCGAACCAACGATGAGCGGCTTGCACGATTTAAAGCGCATCGTTAAAACCGTTGAACATTTCAGAATACCAATAGGAATTGTGATAAACAAATACGATATCAACGAAGAACAAACCCGGAAAATAGAAAAGTACTGTGAAGAGAACTCGTTGGAAATACTTGGGAAGATACCTTACGATACGATGGTAAAAACCGCCACCGAACAGGCTAAACCCGTTATTTCGTACAATTGCCCTTCAGCAAATGAAATAAAGAAAATATGGAACAAGGTTGAAAATAAAGTGATGAAAGGGTGATGAGATATGCCATGGGTTAAAGAGGATTTATGCAAAGGCTGCGGCATATGTGTAAATGTGTGCCCAGTAGATGGAGCCATAAAAATGGTAAATGGAAAGGCTCAAATAAACAACTCCATATGTACCAGATGTGGCAAATGTATGGAAGCATGCCCTACCAACGCCATACGCCCGAACTCTGAAAATCCTTCCTTACGTGGTATGGGAGGAGGACGCGGAATGGGCGGAATGGGTAGAGGAATGGGGCGTGGGCAGGGTCGCGGCATGGGACGTGGCCGTGGTTTCGGGCAAGGCGATTGGTGATGGGGTACAAGCACGTTTACGGCCCTGTTCCATCTAGAAGGTTGGGAAAGTCTTTGGGGGTAAGTCCAATACCCTCAAAGACTTGTAATTATTCCTGCGTGTACTGCCAGCTTGGAAGAACCGATCACATGACGAATGTTCGTCAAGATTTTTACGATCCACAAGGAATACTAAACGAACTCACGTTGTGCGTGAAGATTAAAAAAGCAAAAAAGGCGTAAAGCAGGTCATTGAAAAAAGGCATAAATATTGAAAAGCCGGCAACACCTTTTGTAAAATTAATTTGAACAAACCAATCAACAGGAGGTGTTGCCGGCATGAATATTAT
>WFYR01000068.1 GCA_015489955.1 Mesoaciditoga sp.
ACGATTTGTACATATGACAATGTGAAGTGCGGTAAATGCAAAGATGGAATTGCTCGTTTTCTATGATAAAATAAAGCCGTAAAAACACATTTTGAAAACTCGAGAGCTGGTGAAACGCATGAACGTTAAGGCTTTGATTCTCGCAGGTGGATCTGGCACAAGATTTTGGCCCAAATCAACAGAAGAGAAACCAAAACAGTTCTTAAACATCACATCGGATGATAAAACAATGATTCAGGAGACCTTTTCCAGGGCTTTGAAAATCACAAGCCATGAAAACATATACGTTGTGACAAATGAAAAGCAAGCCCACCACATATTCGAACAACTGGATCTGACCAAAAGCAACGTTATAATGGAACCAGCGGCAAAAAACACAGCAGCAGCGATAGCGTTGGGAATATTAAAAATGAACGAAGACGATGTCGTGATAGTTTTACCATCAGATCATTACATAAAAGATGTGAACAAATATGTAAAAATTCTCGAAACAGCCGCAGAATTTGCAAACAAAAACGAAGCAATCGTTACACTTGGCATAAAACCAACACGTGCAGAAACCGGCTACGGCTACATAGAAGTAAATAAAGATGCCATTGCGGGCTTGACCCGCAATCTCGATTCTTTTAAGAAACCAATTCCTCTTAAAGTAGAACGCTTTCACGAAAAGCCAAATCTCGAAACAGCATATTCTTACGTTGAATCTGGAAACTTCTTCTGGAATTCTGGAATGTTCATATTCAAAGTATCAACGATGTGGAAAGCTTTTAAAAAACATATGCCAACGCTTCACAAAGCCCTCAAAAACGTAAAAAGCAGAGAAGAATTGGAAAAAGCCTATTCCACTTTAGATTCTGTTTCAATCGATTACGGTGTGATGGAAAAATTCGAGAATGTCTTTGTAATTCCCGGGGACTTCGGATGGAATGATGTTGGAAGCTGGGACGCAGTATACGAGCTTGTTGAAAAAGATGAGAATGGGAATTACTCTTCCTCAGAAAAAACAATATTTAGAAATGCGAAAAACTGCGCCGTTTTCGCGGATGGAAAAGAAGTGGCGATCGCGCACGTCGATGACATAATCGTCGTCGTGCACGATGACAAAATCCTCGTTATAAAGCGTGGGACAACGCAAGATGTGAAAAAAATATCTGAAAAGTTTTGAAGTGGCCTGCGTGATTCTTCAATATGTCAAAAATGATATAATCCCATTGAAAATTTCTCACAAATTTGAGGTGCAAATTTGCAAAAAAACAAAATAGTTGTTCACGATGTTTTCAACACGGATTATGGAGCGTACCGGCTTTTAAGAACGCGTGTTCAAAAAATAGATTCGGATCCAAAATTTGAGAATTGGATAATATGCCCCAATGGCGAGTATTCCCAAAAAATGAGGAAAACGGGCATCAAAATAATAAATACTTACATAGATGACAAATCTATAAATCCAATAACAGATCGTTCTTCAATATCTGAACTTGCTAATATATTTAAAAAATTGAAACCGGACATAGTACACACGCACACTTCAAAAGGTGGATACATAGGAAGAATAGCCGCAAAGCATGCAGGAGTTTCCCATGTAATTCACCAAGTTCACGGATTTCATTTTACACAATTAAATGGTATCAAGAAAAAAATATACGAACACGCAGAAAAGTACCTTTCAAAATATGCAGAAGTTATCCTCTTTCAAAATATGAATGAATTTAAGCTGGCTCAAAATATGGGCTTTGGAAATCGCACAAAGTTGTTATACGTTGGCAATGGAATTCCAATGGAAGAATTTGAAGGGGCGGAGGTTAAAAGTGCACCAAAAAGAGGAGAAAAGTTTAAAATAGTTTGCGTAGCTAGATTAGAACCTGTTAAAAACCATGAAATGCTTTTTAAAGCAGCGCAAATCTTGAAAAAAGAAAATTTAAACTTCGAAATATTACTCGTTGGAGATGGAAACTTAAAAAATGAATACATAGAGATGTGCAAAAAAATGGGAATAAAAGGAAACATAGAATTTGTAGGAAATGTAGACAGGGAAGAAGTTAGAAACATCTTGACTTCTTCACACATATCGGTTTTGACATCTCTTAAAGAGGGAAAGCCTCGTTCTTTGATGGAGTCTCAAATTGTTGGCTTACCTGTTGTTGCAACGAATGTTGTTGGAACGGATGAAATTATTTTGAACGGAGAAAACGGTTTCCTCGTTGAAGTTGGCGATACAAAATCACTTGCTGATAAAATAAAATTGCTTTATGAAGATGAGAATCTATGGAAGAAAATGTCACAAAGTGCTAAGAGAATTGCGAAAAAAAACTTCGACGAAAATGTTATAGTAGAAAGGCTAAAAAAGCTCTACATTTCACTTATGAACGACTCTTTAGAAGAATTCTTAGAGGAAACAAATGAAGGAAAAGTCTGGTTTGAAGGAGTGAAGTGAATGTATAAAATAGCGGTGCTCGGCACAGGATATGTTGGTCTTACGGCCGGCGTTGGACTGGCAAGTTTTGGTTCGAAAGTTTTGTGTTTGGATATAGATAAAGAAAAGATAGAAAAACTCAAAAAGGGGATTTCTCCAATTTACGAAGCGGATATGGAAGAACTCTTAAACAAGAATATCGACGAAAAGAGAATAGAATTTTCAACGGATATACCAGAAGGAGTAAAATGGGCAGATATAATCTTCTTAGCCGTTGGCACTCCTTCAAAAGAAGATGGTTCTGCGGATCTTTCATACATAGAAGAAGCCGCTAAAGAAATAGGAAAAAATTTGAACGGATACAAAGTGGTTGTAACGAAAAGTACCGTTCCCGTTGGAACAAATAAAAAGTTAAAAAAGATTATAATGGATAACGATCCAGATGAACATGAATTCGATATCGTTTCAAACCCAGAATTTCTCAGAGAAGGTACGGCAGTTTACGATTTCTTTCACCCAGATAGAGTGGTGGTTGGTACAGAAAGTGAAAGACCGATAGAAGCCATCAAAAAAATTTATCGCCCTCTTTATTTAAACGAAACTCCGTTTGTTTTCACAGACCTAGAAACCGCCGAAACGATTAAATACGCTTCGAATTGCTTCTTGGCCATGAAAATCACGTTCATAAACGAGCTTGCAAGATTTTGTGACGCATCTGGAGCTAATGTTCAAACCATTGCAAAAGCTTTGGGAATGGACGGAAGGATAAGCCCAAAATTCTTACATCCCGGTCCAGGCTACGGTGGCTCGTGTTTCCCGAAGGATACCAAAGCCCTGGCTTACACAGCCCGAAAATTCAACACGCCTCTTGATTTGATAGAAACCACCGTGAAATCCAACGAAGAACAAAAACATTACGCCGCAAAGAAAATTCTTAAGATGCTTGGAAATGCCAAAAATAAAAGAGTCGGCCTTCTTGGACTTTCGTTCAAACCCGAAACAGACGATATGAGAGATTCTTCAGCAATAGTCATAATAGAAGATTTATTAAAAGCAGGAGTAGAAGAGATAAAAGCATTTGATCCTCAAGCCATGGAAAACGCCAAAAAAATATTTAAAGATAAAATTACCTACTGTACAGACGAATACGAAACAGCTAAAGACGTAGATGTTTTAGCCATCGTTACTGAATGGAATCAATTCAGGAATCTTGATCTTCAAAGAATAAAGTCCTCAATGAGAGGAAATGCATTTTGTGATCTTAGAAACATATATAAACCAGATGAAGTTAAAGAAGCTGGTTTTATCTATGAAGGAGTTGGAATAAGGTGAAAGTACTTGTAACAGGAGGAGCTGGATTTATAGGCTCTTCACTTTGCGATAAGCTTATCGAGCGTGGATATGACGTTATTAACCTCGACAATTTCAACAATTATTACGATCCCAAGATAAAGTGGCAGAACACACAAAATGTAATCCACTCGCCGAATTACAAGTTGTATGTGGGAGATATAAGGGATCCTAAAATTCTATCTCAGATTTTTGAAGTTGAGAAACCAGAAGTTGTGGTTCATCTTGCCGCTATGGCAGGGGTAAGAAACTCATTGAAAGATCCGCTTGATTACGTGGATGTAGATGTCAAGGGTACCGTCAATCTACTCGAATTCTCAAGAAAATATGGAATAGAAAAATTCGTTTTTGGATCATCTTCATCCGTTTATGGCAAAAACACAAAAGTGCCTTTTAAAGAAGACGATCCACTTGAAGGACAAGTTTCACCTTACGCTGCATCAAAAAGAGCCGGAGAGATATATTGTCAAACTTACAGTGAAATGTACAACATGAAAATTTCTTGCTTGAGATTTTTCACGGTATACGGTCCAAGACAACGTCCAGAAGAGGCTATACACCTATTTACAAAACTTATAAGCGAGGGAAAGCCTATTCCGGTTTTTGGAGATGGAACAAGTAAAAGAGATTACACTTATATCGATGATGTGGTTGACGGGATAATAAAGGCAATAAATACTGATTACGAATTTGAAATTTTTAACATAGGGAATTCCGAGACGATAACGCTTGAAAATTTAATAAAATTACTTGAAAGCACAATTGACAAAAAAGCCATTATAGATAGAAAACCCTTCCAGCTTGGCGATGTTCAAATAACATACGCTGACATCTCCAAAGCAAAGAAAATTCTTGGATACGAACCAAAGACAAAGATAGAAGAAGGCGTGAAAAAATTTTGGGAATGGTATAAGGATAGGTAATCAATGACGGATGGTGTAAAGAACATGCATGTTCTTTTTGATCTATGGTCAGTTCAGCCTATTTCGACTAGATTATTACAAGGCACTCCCAGTAAATTCAACGGAGGTGCTGAATACGCAAAGGTTGTTTTTTCCAAGCTTCTCGAATTAAGGAAAGAAGAAAAGATTTCAGGATTTTATAATCCAGAAAAAGAAATGCCCTCAGATATAAAAAAACTTATAAAAGAAAAAGGCATAGAGCTATTCCCTGTAAAAACAAAATCAGAGCTTCAATCTCTCATAAAAAACGGAAATTTTGATAAATTTTATTCGGCTCTACCATATAACTATTATGACATAGATTTCAGGAACGTAGAGGTTATTTTTACGATACATGGCCTTAGGCCTCTTGAAATGCCAAGAGATAAATATGAATTAAAATACAATAAAAGCCTTACAAACATTCTGAAATATACTTTCAAAACCGTTTTTAAAAAGAAATATTTAAATATGAGGAAAAAACAATTTTTTGATCTAATTAACGTTGAAGCAAAGAAAAAAACTATAGTTGTACCAACTTATCATACAAAGTACAGTTTGATAAACTATTTTCCGAATCTAGATATTTCGCAAGTGAAAGTATTATACAGTCCTCAAAAAGTAAGCATGTTTTATCATCAAGAAAACGAAGAAAATCTTCTTAAAAAAATAGGTGTTAAGAGCAAAGAATATTTTTTAATTATAAGCGGTGACAGATGGATAAAAAATTCATACAGAGCTATTAAAGCATTGGATGAAATTTTTTCCGCTTTTAATCTGAAAGATAAGAAAGCTTTGATACTTGGAATGAAAAACGAAAATATATTCAGAAAATACGTGCATGATAAAGAAAAATTTGTATTTTGGCCTTATGTAAATGAGGAGCAATTGGAAATTCTCTACAAGAATGCATTTTTGTTTATATATCCTACTCTTAATGAGGGATTTGGTTATCCTCCTCTAGAAAGCATGAAATATGGAACACCAGTAATTTGTTCTGCCGTTTCTGCCACAACTGAAGTCTGTAGAGACGCCGTAATATATTTCAATCCATTCTCTATAGATGAAATGAAAAATAGAATTCTTTTTGCGATGTTCGAAAGAGATGTATATGAGAAATATTCTGCTCTCGGTAAAAAAAGATATGAAATTGTTTCTGAAAAACAGCAAGAAATGTTAAACCAACTTTGTAAAAGTATATTGATATCTCACGTTGTACGTGAAGATTAAAAAGTAAAAGGACTCCTAATGTGCGTGAAAGTAACGAAATTAATCTGAAAGAAAAAAGGAGTCATTGAAAACAAGATAAAGATTGAAAAACCGACAACACCAGATGTGAAATTTTGTTGAACCCACAAAATT
The DNA here is from genome assembly GCA_015489955.1 of Mesoaciditoga sp. GTDB lineage: Bacteria > Thermotogota > Thermotogae > Mesoaciditogales > Mesoaciditogaceae > Mesoaciditoga. The sequence goes on from WFYR01000068.1 coordinate 6,067, forward strand.
GGAGGTGTTGTCAGCATGGATATTATGCC
>WFYR01000069.1 GCA_015489955.1 Mesoaciditoga sp.
ATGGAATTCAATGTAGAAGTCTTCCCGGCACCGTTTGCTCCTATTAAAGTCGTTATTTCACCCTCCTTAACGCTTATGCTAATCCCTTTCACGGCGTGAATGGCACCGTAATAAACGTTAAGTTCTTTTATCTCTAACAACGCATCAGACATAACTCTCATCTCCAAGGTACGCTTCTATAACTCTCTTGTTGTTTTGAATTTCTTCTGGAACACCATGGGCTATTATCTTGCCGTAGTCAAGCACGTATATTCTTTCACATATCTTCATGACAAATTTCATATCATGTTCTATCAAAAGGATGGTAACCGAGAATTTCTTCCTAACGTCCTGGACAAATTCTGCCAATTCTTGGGTTTCTTGAGGGTTCATGCCAGCTGCCGGCTCATCCAAAAGCAACAAATAAGGCCTGGTTGCCAGAGCGCGTGCTATCTCCAACTTCCTTTGAGGACCATATGGCAGCGCGGAAGCTTTCAAATGGGCAAATTTGTCCAGATCAACGGCTTTCAACAGTTCGTAAGCGTAATCTTTCATGTGCCGCTCCATTTTTAAATAGTCTGGTGTCTTCAAAACGGCACTCCAGAACCATGGTTTCCAGTGAGGCCTTGGAAATTTTTCAGGTTCATGCTTATGTAGAATTTTGCGCGCTTTGTAATTTTGCAGCCACGAATGCTCCGCCACAAGGACATTTTCAAGCACGGTCATGTCAGAAAAGAGCCTTATGTTCTGAAAAGTCCTTGCAATACCCAGATGCGTTATAACGTAAGGCTTCATCCCCGTTATATCAATTCCGTTGAACGTAACCGTCCCATACGTGGGAGCGTATATGCCAGTTATCATGTTGAATATGGTGGTTTTCCCGGCACCATTTGGCCCTATAAGCCCTATGAGTTCTCCTTCTTTCAAATAACCGTTAAAAGAATCGACTGCCGTTAAGCCTCCAAACTTTATCGTTAGATTTTCCAATCGCAATACGTCTTTTCTTTCGTCTTTTTTGTTGTTAATCTTGATCACCAGCTTTCTTGGCAAAGTGATCGTATATGTACTGCCAGCTCAATTCGTCTTTTCCCATGATGCCTCTCCTCCAGAAGAGCATGATCAATATGAAAACGGTTGCGAAGATGAGCATACTCATTCCAGGAATGCCGGGAATGGTGATCCCAAAGAAATTCATAGGTGACTCGACTATTCTTAACCATTGTGCCGCAAAGGCAAAGAATATGGCCCCCAAAACGGCTCCGGATATACTTCCAAGTCCACCGATGACTATCATTATAAGCACGAAGAAAGTCAGCATTATTCCCAAACTCGTTGGCCGTGGATCTATGGTGGTAAGCCAATGGGCGTAAAGAGCTCCGCCTATGCCTGCGAAGAACCCACTCACAACGAAAGACATAAGCTGATGTTTGAAAACGTTTATTCCCATGGCACCAGCCGCCACGGTGTCTTCCGACATTGCGCGAAGAGCTCTACCGTAACTGCTGAATTTCAAACTTCCTATTACTATGATTGTTACCAACAACCATCCCCATGCCCACCAAATGTTGGTATATGGAGGAATTCCTTTTAAACCAAGTGAACCGTTTGTGATGCTGTAAGAATTCTGAATAACTATTCTTATTATCTCCGCAAACGCGAGGGTGGCTATCGCGAAGTAATCGCCCGTCACCCTTAGCGATGGATATCCTACCAGAAAAGCGGCAAAGGCGGCAACCAACCCTGCAATTATGGTAGCCGGAAAGAATCCCATTTGTATGCTGTTCAAAGGCCAAATAAGAGGCGCTATGAAAAACGACATGGTTTTTTGTTGAATAGGAAGAGTTAAAAGTGCAGCTGTGTAAGCGCCAACGGCAATGAAGCCGGCATGACCAAGAGAAAAAATCCCCGTTACACCGTTGACAAGCGTGTAACTTATGGCCATTATCGAATATATGGCCATCAACGTTATTATCCTAACCCAGTAATCTCCTACTGAATGGCTCGCCGCTAGAAGGAGAAAGCCAACTCCTATAACAAAAACAGTTGTAAGTATGAAATTGGTTTTAAAAGATATCCTCTTCGTGCCCATTTTTACACCTTCTGTTCCGAGTAAACTGTGAATATCCCAGTAGGTCTGAACATCAAAAGCACTATCAATATGACATATGCGAAGACATCTCTGTACCCTGCCAAGTTCGGAAAGAATCCAACGACAAGGATTTCCGTCATGCCCAGGATGAATCCTCCAACAACTGCACCTGGAACGGAACCTATTCCGCCAATAACAGCAGCTATAAACGCTTTTAACCCAGGGACAAATCCCATGTAAGGCTGAACCTGAGGATACCTCATAGCCCACATTATTCCAGACGTTGCAGCCAGCATAGAACCGATTATGAACGTCAAGCTTATTATGTTATCAACGTTGGCTCCCATCAAACTCGTGGTGGGTATATCGGTGGCAATGGCGCGCATAGCCGTGCCAGTTTTTGTTCTGTAAAGCAACCATAACACTCCAAACAGCAGAACGAAGGTGACGCCAAGTATGAAGAAGGTTAGCATTTGTATTCTAAGATGATTGAATATAACGATCTTGTTGAAAAACTTTGGATAGATGTTGAAAGATTTTGGAATACCACCAAAAACAACGACGGCTAAACTTTCCAGAAAGAAGGAAATACCAATGGCTGTTATCAAAGCTGAAATTCTTGGAGCGTTTCTGAGAGGTCTGTAAGCCACCTTTTCAACACTGAAACCTAACAGGCCAGCCAACACAATTCCTACGATAAAACCAAGCCACCAGGGCATACTCAAGGCAATAACCATGTAAAGCGCGAAGTAAACGCCCCACATCAATATATCGCCATGGGCGAAATTTATGAGCCTTAATATTCCATAAACCATTGTGTATCCTATCGCTATAAGCGCGTACAACCCTCCTAGAAGAGTTCCATTTATGAGATTCTGTGCAAGATGGGACAAAGCGTGATCATCTCCTTTACAGGCACCTCTTTTAAACGAGATGGAAATGCCTTTAAAAGCATTCCCATCTCAAAAATGACTCTTAATTCAAAGAAAGATTACGGATTTATAGTGGTAACGTAAGTGAATTTGCCGTTCTTTACAACATTTACAACGGCCGATTTGATGGTGTTTCCGTATTTGTCAATTGTTATGTAACCGGTAGCGCCTTCAAAATGTTTCGTATTTCTCAAGGCCTCGGCTATCTTTTCTGGATTTGTGGAATTTGCACGCTGAATGGCATTTCTCAACAAGAGGTAGGCATCAAATCCAAGAGCTGCCAACGCAGATGGAGATTCCTTGTACATTTCTTTGTATTTGGCAACGAATTCTTTTCCAATTTTGGTGAATGGTGCATCAGCGTTAAAGTGAGAGGTGTAGTAAACGCCGTTTACGGCGTCTCCACCAATTTTAACGAGTTCTGGAGCCTCTGCCCCATCACCGGCAAGGAATGGACCCGTGTAACCAAGCTGTCTTGCCTGCCTTGCCATCAAAGCAATTTCAGGATAGTAACCAGGCACGTATATCACATCAGGATGTTTTCCAAGCGCATCGGTAAGTTGGGCACTGAAGTCTTGATCTCCGCTTTGGTAAAATTCTCTGTAGACTTTTCCACCCATAGCGGTAAAATCTTTGATGAAGAAGTTAGCCAATCCAACGCTGTAATCCTGAACAACATCGGTAAAGACAACGGCCGTTTTGGCTTTAAGGTAATTATGGGCAAAAACGGCAGCAACATGCCCCTGGAACGGATCGATAAAGCAAGCCCTGAAAACGTAGTGCTTCCCTTGAGTTACAAGTGGGTTTGTAGAAGCTGGCGAAAGCATTGGAACATGCTTTTTCTCTGCGATGGAACCTCCTGCCAAAGAATGAGAGCTTGCTATTTCACCGATTATTGCTACAACATGGTTATAGTCTATCAATCTGCTAACAACGTTTGCCGCTTCGGTTTTGTCAGATCTGTTATCCGCAACGATAAGTTCAATTTTCTTTCCAAGCACCGTTGGGTACAAGCTCTGCGCAACTTTAACACCGTTTAAAGTCATTTGACCAAACGCGGCAATTCCTCCTGTCATTGGAAACGCAACGCCGATCTTCACGCTTTCTGCTCCGAACATCACGGAAACCATCAACAACGCAATGCTAATCAACAATAACGCTTTTTTCATTTAATTTCTCCCCTTTCTAATTGCCTGTAATAGGCTAAATTTATTGTGTAAATTTTACACTAAAAAAACGAATATGTCAATATTTAATTCAAAAAAGGTATTTTTATTAAGTATTCAAATTATAATTTTAATTATTTTGTAATAATTTTGGCTTGAAAAGTTTAAATAAAACTTTGAAACATACCCTTTAAAAAGGCAATCTTGCTGAATTTTCCTTGCATTTTTTGAAGGAAAGAAAAACAAAAATTTGCATTACGTACTTGTTCTATGTAAGAATACAGGAGAGTGAAAGTCGATAGAGGTGAAAGATGCTCCCAAAAGAATTGAAAATGTACTCTTATTTCTCTTTTTTCGCGTTTGGATTTTACGTTGTAATATTATCAAGCGCTCTTCCAAAGGTCTTGAACGATCTTTCCATAGATTACCTTCAAGGAGGCTATCTTTTCTTAATTGGAACATTAGGTTACATAGCCGGTTCAATTTTTTGTACCTTTTTGGCTCACAAAACAGGTTTAAAGATGATAGCACAACTTGGAGCTTTACTTTTGACGTTGGGAGCAATTGGATACGTTTTCAGCAATGATTTCTTCAAATTGGCAATCGCCGGTTTTGTGGCAAATGCAGGAACTGGATTAACAGAAATAGGAGTGGGGTCACTCGTTGGAACTGTTGAAAAAGATAGAGCGGCGAATTTGTTGAATTACGTTAATTCTTTCTTTGCACTTGGAGCGTTGTTAGGGCCGTTTGTTGTGGCTCTATTTATACATTGGTCTTTCGTATGGAGAAGTGTTTACGTCGTTGAAGCCATTATCGCATTAGTGGCTTTTTTCTTCTCCGTAAAAATGAAAAAACCTTCTTTTGTTTTAGAAGAAAAATTCAATTTTAAGGCGGTTCTGGATCATAAAATAATTCTTTTGAACGTTCTCATAATGATATACGTTGGATATGAAGTTGGGTTTTCGGCCTGGGTAAGCACATTTCTCGTTCATGTTAGAAGTGTTAACATTCCTTTGGCGGCTGCCATGTCATCAATATTTTGGATGGGAATGTTTGTTGGAAGGTACGGAGCAAGCTACGTGAAAATGAAAGAGAAAAAGTGGCTAACTTTAGTTGTGAGTTTTTCTCTCTTCTCCGTTGTTGCTTTTATGTTTTGTGCAGATTATCGTCTTGCTTTGATTTTCGTATTTTTAAGTGGTCTTGGTTTTGCCAGCACTTATCCGACTATTCAGGCAATATTGGCAAAGCACGCCGGTGGAAAAGTAGGCAACCTAATGGGGCTCTTCGTCGCATTTGTGGGAGTAGGCGCTTCAATATCCGATTGGGCAATTGGAAACGTGTCAAATGCATGGAACATTTTTTATGGGTTTGGGCTTGTTCCTTTGATGATCGCAATTGAGTTGTCGTTGATCGTTTTTACAACTTTTGAAAATTAAATATGGAAGGAAAGGATGGAGGGCTGTATGACAAAAAAAGTGGAAGATTTCAAAAGAGAAAGAAATGAATTAAATGACGTGGTGATGAAGTACGCTAAAAAACACATAAAAAGATTTTATAACTTAGATACAAACGTCTACCTGGATGGCGCTTTGCCACGAAAAACGAAGGAATTACTTGGTCTCGTCTCTTCGCTAGTGTTAAGATGTGATGACTGTGTTGAATACCATCTCATCACTTCCGACGAAAATGGAGTAACAACGAAGGAAATTGAAGAAGCGCTTGCAATAGGTCTTGTCGTTGGAGGATCAATAGTCATACCACATTTGAGAAGGGCATTTAAAATATGGGACGAGTTGCAGGAAACGAAAAAAGAAAAAATATTGGACAAAATCAAAAGTGCCATAAACAATGCAGATGAAAAAGAAGAAAAACTGAAAACGATTTGTGAAATATTGAAAACTAACGTTGAGCATTACGATTGGGTTGGCTTTTATTTGGTTGACAAAAAAGAGGAATTGGTGCTAGGGCCTTTTGTTGGAGAAAGTACAGAACATGTTAAAATCAAATTTGGAGAAGGCATTTGTGGTCAAGCTGCCGAATTGGAAAGGACATTTGTAGTTCAAGATGTTTCAAAGGAAACAAACTACCTTTCCTGCAGCCCAAAAGTTAAGTCTGAAATCGTTGTACCGATATTCAAGAATGGAAAAGTAGCTGGAGAATTAGACATAGATTCTCATAAAACGGAGCCTTTCACGAAATGGGATGAGGAGTTGTTGTCTAAAATTTGCGATTGGGTTGGGAAAATCATTTAAGGAGGCCTGGACAATGGCTAAAAAGCTTCTTCTTGTGTTGTTATTGTTTGCCATTACAATTGTATTAGCTGGATGTACATTTTTGAACTCTTCGACTCATACGATAAGTGGATACGTTAAAGATATCCTTGGTAACGCCGCTTCTGGTGTGAAAATGGAAGTCTCTTATCCAAACGGTTACAAAGTAACTTACACAGACAAAAACGGATATTGGTCGGAAAGCGGCGTGATAGGCGAAACGACGATCACACCAGAAGCAACCGCCTGGACTTTTAAGCCTTCAATGAAAAGCTTATATGTCGACAAGAGCGAAAGCAACGTGAATTTCACCGCCAATCCTGTAAATTATTGGGTAAGCGGACGCGTCGAAGACGAATATGGGAACGGTCTTTCCGACGTAACGATAACATTCGAAAGCTCTCAGAGTACAACCGTATCCGTGAAAACAGATCTAAATGGTTATTGGAAAAGCGATAAATTAAAAGGGACGGTAGAAGTAAAGCCTCTTAAAAACGGATGGCTCTTCAATCCAACTGAAGTACAAGTCGACGGTTTAAGAAATGACGTTAACTTCACGGCATCCAAAGGTGTCGGAGAGACGCTTTACATTCCTTTGAAAGGAAGTCCAGCAGGTTTAGCCGTGGACAATAAAGATGGACGATTGTTTGTTGCCGATTCATCTACAAATTTAGTTATGGTTTACAACGTTTACGGTTACAACAAATTATACGAATACAAGGCAGGTCCTTATCCTGAAAGTATTTGTTACGATGAAAAAGATAGCCGACTTTTCGTTGCTAACTCTTCTACAGACACCGTAACAATGATAGAAGCCGCCTCATCACCAAGTAAAGTGAAGGTGAAAGAAATACTCATAGGTGGAAACCCTCAGGGAATGGCTTACGACGCGAATAACAATTGTGTCTACGTCACAAATTCGTATTACAACGCAGTGAGCGTTTTAAGCGCTTCGCCAACACGAATAGTGGCCACAATTCGTATAGGGAAACCCGTAAACGATATCGCCGTGAATCCCGTAACCAACATGATATACGTTACGAGTAAAAATGATGGAAGCGTGAGCGTAATAAACGGAAAAGATAACACTTTGTCTGATACGATAAAAATAGATGGAATGCCAGTCGGAGTTGCGGTAAATGAAGTTACAAACAAAATCTACGTTGCAGACGCGGCAAATAACACGTTGGATGTCATAGATGGCAAGACAGATGAAATTTTGAAAAGGGTGAAAGTGGGAAATTCGCCAAGCCACCTTTACATCGATACTCAGAAAAATATCGTATACGTTTCAAATAATTCGGACAACACGTTGAGTGTCATGGACGGCAAGACAAATTCCGTTATTCAAAGCGTTATAGTTGGAAAGGGACCAACTTGGGTGAGTGGCGACGATAAAATAGGAAGCGTTTACGTCTCCAATTCCACAGAAAAAACCGTTAGCGTAGTTCATTAGAAGGGAAAAATCAATGAAAGTGGCAGTTGTTGACGCTGGAAGCAATTCTTTCATTTTGCTTATTGCCGAAAAGAAAGATGGAAAGGTAAATTATCTTCTGGATCTTTCCACCATCGTTGGAATGGGAAAGATGAAGTGTGAAGAAGATGGCATTTTTGAAAAAGCGCTTAAAACCATAGAAAAGTACTTGAAAATAAGTGAAGAATATGATGTAAGCAAACGCATTATCGTAGGAACAGAGGTTTTTCGAAAGTTGCCTCCAAAGTACTTTAAAAAGCTGTCCGAAAAATTCGATAGCGCACGCATACTCTCGGGAAAAGAAGAAGCAGAACTTTCTTACCTTTCTGTAGCTGATGATGAGAAAATTCCAATTCATTCACCGTTGGTTATGGATATCGGCGGAGGAAGCGTGGAATACTCTTTTAAAATCGAAAAAGGATTGATTTCACGAAGCATTCCGATGGGCGCCATAGTGTTAACTGAAAAATATGTACGTTCTTATCCTGTCCATGATCAACTGGAAAATGCGAAAAAAATCATAGAAAAAGAGCTTTCTTTTCTTCCACAACTTCCATTGGTTTCTATTGGCGGAACGGGAACAACCGTTGCGAGCGTCTTGAAAGGCAAACCGTTTTCAGCGAGTTTGATTCATGGAATTTACATATCCTTAGATGAGATCGAATCACTTTACAGGCGTGTATGTTCCATGTCTTTAAATGAAATCTCCAATCTTCCTGGAATGGAAAAAGGAAGAGAAAAAGTAATAGCGGCTGGCATGCTAATTCTTTTTGAAAGCTCCAAAATGTCATCAAACAGAGGAGTTTATATATCGGTTAGGGGACATAGATACGCAATGGCAAAGAAAATCTTGGAGAGTGGCATATGATAATAGTCCATCTGAAAAGGAGAGGCGCGGAAAAGGTTCAAAGAGGGCACCTTTGGATATACGAAGATGAGATAAAAAGCGTTGACTTGGATGAAGAAGTCGGAATTGCGAATATCTTTTTCGAAGATGAATTTATGGGAAGAGGGCTTTACAATCTGAGAGCGAATCCTCGTTTAAAACTTTTAACCAGAAAATACGAAGAGATAAACGAAGAATTCTTCGTTAGGAGGTTCCAATCAGCTTTAAAAAGGAGAAGCAGCCTTCTTACTTCATTTAGAAGAGAGTTCAACGCGGAAGGAGATCTAATTCCATCGCTTATCATCGACAGATTTTCCGATACACTGGTAGTTCAAATAAGATCGAAGGCTCTTGAAAAGATGAAAGAAGATATGGTAAACGCCATGGTAAAAGTATACGCTCCGATGACCATTTACGAAAGAAGCGATTTTGAGTCGATGCCAGAACCTGGTCTTTCAAGAGAAAAAGGAGTCATCTACGGATTGTACCCTACTGAAAAAATACTTAAAGAAAGCAAGTTAAAATTCAAAGTGGATGTGGTCAAAGGCCAAAAAACCGGTTTTTTTTACGATCAAAGGGATTCGAGAAAGTTCGCAAAGAAGCTAACATTCGAAGGTGGCAAGGCACTTGATTTGTTCACATATACCGGCAGCTTTGCCATTTTGTTGGCAAAAAGTGGCATGAAAGTGGACGCTGTTGATATTTCAAAAGAAGATTTGAAAATAGCATACGAAAACGCCGAATTGAACAAAGTGAAAGTGAACTTCATATGTCAGGACGCTTTTAATTTGAATGGTTTAGAGATGTACGATCTAATAATCGCAGACCCACCCTCTTTAATAAAGGAACGAACGCAAAAGTCAAAAGCATTCGAATTGCTAAAAAATTTAATGGATCAGATAATAGATCACTTGAACGAAAACGGAAAATTCGGTCTTTGTTCGTGCGCTTACAACATAGACAAAGAAATGTTAAAAAAAGTGGTTATGAAAAGCGCAATAGAAAAGAGAAGAATTGTAAGAGAAATCGGGTGGACAGGATTGCCTTTGGATCACCCCCATTTACTTTCTATGCCAGAAACGAATTATCTCAAGTGTATGTGGGCAGAAATTTCAAGTTTCTAAAATTAAGATTGTAATTTGACATGATAATACTCTTTGCCATAAGCACCTTTTAAGGGCTCGTTGAGCGAGCCCTTTTTTGTTTTCACCGTGATATAATTCTTGCGAGGTGATTTGAATGCTTATCAGGTTGTACGGAGATCCTGTTCTTAGAAAAATTGCAAAAAAGATAGAACCAACATCGCTGAAAGAGGAATTCGTAAAAGAAATGGCGAACACCATGTACGTGGAAGATGGAGTTGGATTGGCAGCTCCTCAGATTGGAATTTCTGAAAGATTCTTTCTTTACGATATTGGAGAAAAGCTCCATGTTGTTGTGAATCCTGAAATTCTTGAAATGTCCGATGAAAAAGAGTTTGGTGAGGAAGGCTGTCTGAGCATTCCAGACGTATTTGAGGAAGTTTCACGATCTGTGAAAATAAAGGTTAAGTACTTCGATACCGCTAATCAAGAATATATAAGAGAATTGGAAGGCTACGAAGCGAGAGTCTTTCAACACGAATTCGATCATCTGAACGGTAAGCTTTTCATAGATTACATAAGCGCCGTGAAGAAAAAATTGTTGAGGCAAAAATTGAGTGAAATTAAGAAAAAAAGTGCAGAGATATTGAAAAAAGTGGAAAAAATGTCCACAAAAAACGCAAAATGAGCTTTTGCTTTTTGGAGGTGTAAAATGAAAGTAATATTTCTAGGTTCTGCCGAATTTGCCGTTGAAAGTTTGAAGCACATATATGAAAAGCATGATATCCCTTTGATCATAAGTCAGCCTCCACGGCCCGCTGGAAGGAATAGAAAGCTTACCCCCACACCAGTTTCCGAATTTGCAAAAGAAAAAGGTATTCCACTGTTAGAAACGGAAAACGTTAACTCTCAAGAGATTGTAAATAAGATAAAAGAACTCAACGCAGATGTTGCCATAGTGATAGCTTTTGGACAATTTTTAAAAAAAGAGATATTATCAAGCACAAAACTAGGTTTTTTCAACCTCCACGCTTCTCTTCTGCCAAAGTACAGGGGGGCAGCACCAATTCAAAGAGCCCTTCTTGATGGAGTGACGCAAACCGGCGTGACGCTTTTCAAAATAGATGAAGGCATGGATACAGGAGAGGTCGCCTTGATGGAAAAAATATCAGTGGATCCTTATGAAACCTTTGATGCCCTTTACAAGAGGCTGTCGGAAATTGGAGCCAACGTGGTTGAAAGGTTTCTCTCCAATCCAGACATTCCTTTAACTCCACAAAGTGGAAAGGCAAGCAAAGCCCCTAAAATAATTTTAAAGGAAACCTTTATCGATTGGAATAAACCGGCTGAAGAGGTTGCAAACAAAATACGAGCCTTTGATTCAACACCCGGTGCACGTGCCAAACTGAATGGAGAAATCGTAAAGCTTTTCGGGGTAAAAGGCCTTTCGATGACAGAAAGAGGAAGTGCCGGTCAAATAGTAAGCATACGTGATCACGCTTTGATCGCTTGCGGTGAAGGTGGAGTAATAGTTGAAAGAATACAATTCCCGTCTAAGAAGGTGATAACTTTCGGCGATGCGGAAAACGGTCACAAGCTTCATCGTGGCATCTCTTTTGATCATTAGTCTTAAATTCTTTTCTCTTACCATTCAAATAAACCAATCTTTTAACACTTCTTTTTCTTTTGGAAGTGAGAAGATACTTGAAGATCTCTCGCTTCCAAATGATTTTTTTATCGCGCAAAACATGGCCGTAAGACTTTGGGGAAATGTAAATTCAAATTTTTACGTCTATGGAGAACTTCAAAACACAAATGTTGACACTTTCATGGTGGAATATCTCCCCTGGAATATGCAAATTGGGACAGTACAATTGAACGTGGCCGGCACTTTTCCTTTTTCAATAGTTGGAATCTCTTCTCCAAATTTTTCATTTGGCCAGCTAAGAGGGTACAGAAAAATTTTGAACTTCACGGTGGAATGCCCAAATCAAATATTCACAATTGGTAGTGTGGCATTTGGAAGCGTGAACGTTTATTTGAATGGAGTTTTACTTTCTTCTTCTGAATACAATTTGAATTACAAAGATGGTATTTTAAGCGTTCCAAGCGCGGTCCCTTCGGATGTTGTAAGCGTGGAATACCAGAGTTTAACGAACGCCTGTCCTCTTTACGCTTTGAATTTTAATAAGGCTTTTGCTTTATCAAAAGAAAGATTTGAATTGGGGGCTGCTGCTTTTTCTTCGTCGGCAACTAACACGCAGCTTTTCATATTTTCAAAAGTAAAAAGCGGTAAGATTGCCCTTTCGAGCTGGTTAAACGTGGAAAAAAATTTATCTTTTAAAGTAAAATTCTCCAGAAAATTTCATTTTCTTGGAACGAACAACGTGCTTGATTTTTACTACAACAGCCAAAATTTCAGAAAACCCATGGGAATACCGCAGCAGACAAATTTAGGTTTCGATTTGTCCTGTGCCAATAATTTTGGAAAGATGAAAATGTCTTCTGATTTAAACGAGATGAATGTTTCTTTCAAACAAAATGACTCTAATCTTTTTTTAAAAGTTGGAAAAAATGATAATCTGATCTTCAGAGCTTCAAACAAAAACGTTCGTGCAGGTTTAAATTTGAAAAAAGGTGTCTTTACAACGTTCGAAGAGATAAAAATGGGGAATGTTTCTGCCTACTTTTTTCAAGATAATTTCTTGAAAAAGTACATCGCTACGTTTTCATTGTCTAATCCCATTTCATTCGAAGCAAGCATCTCATCTTCATCCGTTGGCTTAAAACTTTCAAAAGATTTTGGGTTAATTGGATTTTCTTCTTCATTTCAAAAAAACGTGGATGCTACCGATGAAACGTTTAACTTCAAAGTGAATGGAAACTTTGGAAATTCAAAGTGGAAAGCGAATTTCCAATCGAAACCTGAAAAAAAGAGTTTTGCCATTTCATCACAAATTCCCATTTTCAATTATGAATTAAACGTAAGTGTGGCTTCCTCTGGAGTTTCATTTGCCTTCAATGGAAAGGATTTTTCGATTGAAACTAATTTGGAGAAAGATGGTGTTAAAATTCATGGAAGCTTTACCGCTGCTATTGGTCAATGGCAAGATGGAGTATATCTTACAATTGCTGCTCAAGATGGAAAAATGGCAGGTGCGATTTCATTTAAATTATGGAGGAATGAGTTTTGAAACTGAAAATTGAAAAGATGGTCTACGGTGGATACGGATTATGTCATGGAGAAGGAAAGACATTTCTGGTAAAAGGTGCGTATCCCGGTGAAGAAGTGGAAGCAAAAATTGTCCAAAGTAAAAAAGGATTTTCTTTTGCCAAAACGCAAAAGATTTTACAACCATCTAAGTTTAGAATAATTCCATCATGCAGGCATTTCAAAGAGTGTGGTGGCTGCGAATGGATGGACATATCTTACAAAGAGCAATTGAAATTCAAACAGGAAATATTCGTAGAACAGATGAAAAGAATCGCAAAATTCAACGTGAAAAAACCGGAAATTTTTGAAACGAAGGAAAAACATTACAGGAACAAAGCAGAATTCGTAGTTAGAAACTCCGAGTTAGGGTTCTTTCAAGAACAAAGCCATAATTTCGTGAAAATAAAAGAGTGTGAAATTCTATCCGAAAGGTTAAACGAAGTCAAGAAAAAAGTGGACATCTTTTTAAAAAAGCGTCCGAGATTCTCTTCAAAAGTTGAGCATGTCGTCCTAAGAGAAGGGAACAATGAAACCATGGTGATATTCATATCTTCCAAAGATCTCACTCCACCATTTTTAAAAGATGTTGATAATGTTGTATCGTTAAAAAGAAAGGTTCATTCCCATGTTGTGGTAAGTGGCAAAGAGAGAGTCCATCAAGGAAAAGGTACCATTGATGTGAAGATAAATGATATTCAATATCAAGTGCCTGCAAAGTCTTTTTTTCAAGTAAATTATGAAGGGGCGAAGATACTATCAAGTATTGTAAAAGAATACGCACAAAGTGGAGATAAGCTTCTGGATCTCTATTGCGGAATCGGTTTTTTCAGCCTTCAGCTTCACGATAAATTCAAAAGAATTTTTGGAATTGAAAGCTCCCCTTCTTCAATTCTTCAAGCTCAAAAAAATGTGAGTTTGAATGGCTTTGATAATATTGAATTCAAAGCCCAAAAAATTGAAAAATGGGAAAGCAAAGAAAAATTCGATGTTGTCGTAGTTGATCCACCTCGTAGCGGTTTGAGAAATACCGCAGAAAAAGTGGCACTTTTATCTAAAAAGAAGATAGTGTACGTGTCATGTGATTCGTCCACTTTTGCAAGGGACACTAAAATTCTTATGAAAAACGGGTTTGAACTGAAAAACGTAAAAATTGTCGATATGTTTCCACAAACGCATCATTTCGAAGTGGTAGGACTCTTTGAAAGATAAAAAATCATCCATTCTAACAGGAATGTAAAAATTCCGGCATTTAAGCCGGAATAAAAACATCTTCACCAGAATGAATTTTCATATCGATTTAATTTGACTTAAGGTTCCACTATTTCGTTGTCGATCAGTCTCGCTTTTCCCACGTAAGCGGCTGTTGCGATGATCACTTTGGAATTTATTTCCGTTACGGGCTGAAGCGTCTCTTCGTCGACTATTTCGAAGTACTGAACACGAACGTGAGGATGCATTCTCATGATGTTTATGGATTCAAGGCGTATTTTGTGCGCATCTTTTCTGCCTTTTTTTATCTGGCTGACAGCGTACTGCAAAGCCTCATGAAGGGCAAGCGCATCTTTTCTTTCTTGCGGAGAAAGGTAAACGTTTCTGGAACTCATCGCCAGGCCATCTTTTTCCCTGACTATGGGCATTTCAACCATTTGAACATCCATGTTCAAATCCCTTACCATCCTCTTTAAAACCCTGAACTGCTGCGCATCTTTTTGTCCAAAGTAGGCTTTCGTCGGTTTGACTATGTTGAACAGTTTGTTCACGACCAACACCACGCCGTCAAAATGGCCTGGGCGGTAATAACCGCAAAGATGATCGATGAGTTTGGATACATGAACGGACGTTGAGAAATCTTTTGGATACATTTCATCTACTTGTGGGACGAAAACGTAATCAACTTTTTCTTTTTCCAACAAGCTGCAATCGCGCTCTAAATCGCGCGGATAGGCATCCAGATCTTCATTTGGCCCGAATTGGGTTGGATTTACGAATATGCTTACGACCACAACATCGTTGTCTTTTTTCGCTTTTCTTACAAGTGAAAGATGTCCCTCGTGAAGAAAACCCATGGTTGGAACGAAGCCAACTTTTTTCGAAGAATAACCTTTCGCAATTTCCTTCATTTCATCAACACTGTTGACGATTTTCATAACCATCTTCCTCCTCGCTTATTCTCTTTTCGATCATCTTTCTCAAAGTCTTGGTTATTTCGCTCTTTTTCACAAAACCTATCTTTTCACCATTTTCGTATATAACCCCACCGCTTTTCGTTCCAAAAACCGCCATATCCGCGTCGCGCGCTTCTCCAATGCCGTTGACAAGGCAACCCATCACCGCTATTTTCAGATTTGCTTTCATGTCGCCAATTTCCTTTTTAACTTCTTCTGCCAGCTCTTCAACGTTTATCTGTGTTCTGGCGCATGTTGGACACGCAACGACTTCCACTTCGTTTGACTTGTGTACCGCTCTCAACAAGGCTCGTGCCACATGAACTTCTCTTACCGGATCACCGGCAATGGATATTCTTATGGTGTCCCCTATCCCTTCGTATATGAGATGACCAAGCGCGAATGAAGATTTCACGACGGCATCTTCGTATATGCCGGCTTCGGTTACACCGAGATGAATGGGATAATCGGTGAGTTTGGAGAGTTTTTCATTTGCAACAAGCGTTTCCACCGCGTCGGAAGATTTAACGGCTATCACTATGTTATCAAAGCCAACGTCTTCCAACTCTTTTACCTCATTCATTGCACTTGCAACAAGTGCATCTGTTCTGTCTGGGTATTTCAAAAGATATTGTGGATCTATCGAGCCCATATTCGCCCCCACCCTTATGGGAACGTTACGTTCTGCCGCGGCGCGCGCAACTTCTTCAACTTTCCATTTTTGTCCTATGTTTCCGGGATTTATCCTAACTTTGTCAACTCCCACTTTTATCGATTCTATTGCCACCCGGTAATCGAAGTGAACATCAGCAACCAGTGGAACGTTCACCCTCTGCTTTATCTTTTCAAGCGCATGAACGCATTCCAAATCGTACACGCTTAAACGCACTATTTCACATCCAGCCTCTACAAGGGAGTTTATCTGCTTTACCGTTTCTTCAACGTTTTTTGTATCTGTATTCGTCATGGATTGAATGGCAATGGGATTGTTTCCACCGATCGCCACGTTCCCTATCTTAACCACCTTTGTCTTCTTCATGTTCAAATTCATCCTCCAAACCTGATGATATCCAAATAAGTTATGTAAACGAAAAACGCCATCAGCAGAAAGAACCCAACGGTATGAATGTAGCCTTCTATTTCTGGATTTACCCTCTTTCCCGTTACCATTTCTATAACCGCAAAGACTAAATGGCCTCCATCAAGGGCTGGCAATGGCAAGAGGTTAACCAACCCGAGGTTTAAAGTTATGAAGGCTATCAACGTCAAGAGCATTTGCATGCCTTCATTGGAAGCCTGTCCCACCATTTTCACAAGACCAACCGGGCCAACGAATTGATTCAAGGCGTTTTTCGTTTTAAAGATGCCTGCAAGAAATACCAACATTTTGGTAAATATCCTGTTCGTACGTATGACACCGTAAACGGCCGCATCCCACGCTCCTGGGTACCAATTCTTGTAAGCCGGATAAGTTGCGACCGAATTCAAGAAGGCTTTGAATTCATTCCTGTCCAAAGTGATATCCTTTATCTCGTTCCCGCGTTTTACTTTTAAAATCACGTTGCCGTTTGAATGAAAGCTCTGGGCTGTGAGTATTTTGTTTTGATTGGTTACCAAAAGAACTCCATTTGTGGATGCCACGCTGGCAACAAAAAGGGCGTTTTGGAAATTGAAGGAAGTATCGCATGGAATTCCATCTATCGAAAGAATGACGTCTCCTTTTCTAAGTTTTGTAGTCGGATCGACAGATGCGATTTTGGACGAAAACATGGCCATGTAGATTCCCATCTCTTTCGCCCTTGGAATCTTTTGATACGCGACGACGGTGCCTGTGGAATCGTTGGAAAAAGTTAGCACGCTACCGTTTGAGATGTTCTCAAAATTTCCCTTTGCCAGAGAAAATTCTCCACCTTTCGGCACACTTGCCGAAGATGATACCACCAAAAAGTATTGAGGTCCTATTTCACGAGTGACTAAAGATGTCCTGTGTACTTTTCCATTTCGTATATATTCAACGTTTATATTGTCCTGTCCCTTGACGAACATGCTCACTTCTGTGGGAGAAAGGATGACGTGTCCGTTGACGGATTTCAAAACGTCTCCAGATTGAAGACCCGCTTCTGCCGCCGGAGAGTTCGGAACGACCCAGTCTATCTGTACTTGCGGAAATCCCCAGATCAACGACACAACCATCATGAGAGCGTATCCCGCAAGGATGCTGAAAAGCGGACCGGCGAAGACTATTAGAAACCTTTTCCACGCTTTTTTGGAATAAAGTAATCTATCTTTTGGAATTTCCTCTAAATTCGAGTCGTTTTCCATTTCGATAGGGTTATCACCAGCCATCTTGACATATCCACCAAGAAGGATGGGTTTAAAGCAATACTCGGTTTCTTTTCCTTTTATCGAAAAGAGTTTTGGACCAAAACCTATTGAAAATTCCGTGACGTACACTCCAAACATCTTTGCAAATATGAAATGCCCAAACTCGTGAACCATCACTATTCCAACCAGTATTAAAATGAAATACAATATCGTCAGCGCCATCTTTTTATCATCTCCCTGGCTATTTCACGCGCTTTTATATCCACATTTTCTATCTCTTCGTAATTGTTCAGTTTTTCTGGCCATTCATTTTGAAGAACCGCATTCACCACTTCGTAAATTTGAGTAAAACGTATTTCTTCTTTCAAAAACGCATCAACCGCGATTTCGTCGGCAGCGTTGTAAACCACCCTTGCGCCATCTCCCGTTTTTAAAATTTCGTACGCCAGCTTCAAAGCCGGATACCTTTTGTAATCTGCTTCTAAAAGTTCCATCTTTCCAAGGGGAGAAAACGGTTCGAAGATGTTCATCCTTTTCGGGTAATTTATAGCGTACGAAATGGGAATTCGCATGTCCGCCCGCGAAACGTGCACTTTAAAAGTTCCATCTTCTAGTTCGATCATGGCGTGTATCTTTCCTTGCGGATGAACCATAACCCCTATATCATCCGCTTCGAAATGAAACAAAAAGTGCGCTTCCATCACTTCTAAACCTTTGTTGAACATAGTTGCGGAATCCACCGTTATACGCGCACCCATTCTCCAAACGGGATGCTTTAAAACCTGTGAAGGTGTAACATGCTCCAATTTCTCAAGTGGAAAGTCTCTCAACGCGCCACCGGATGCTGTTAAGATGATCTTCTTAACTCTGGATTTTTCGCCATCCAAAAGCTGGTAAACGGCGCTGTGTTCGCTGTCGACGGGAAGTATTTCGCAATCGTTCTTTTCCACTTCTTTTAGAAAGAATTCGCCTCCAGCCACGATGGATTCTTTGTTCGCCAAACAAAGACGTTTGGCGTATTTTGACGCCGTTAAGGCGTGCTTCAAACCCATAAAGCCGGAAACCCCGACCACAACTTGATCTGGGAGCGTTGAATACAACAATTCTTCTATCGCATTTTCACCACAAAAATCTATCTCATCGTCTTTAACACCGCTCAAAGCGGTTTTCACTTTTGGAAAGCGGCGTTTGATCTTCAAAAGTCCATCCTTGCTTACGTTAGCGCTTACGCCAACAAGTTCGAAATCTTTTAACTTATCTATGACATCTAAGGACATTTTCCCGATGGTACCGGTTGCCCCTAAAACCACTATCTTCACTTAAAAATCACCCACTTCTCGATCCATTCAGGAAGTTTAACTTTTGTCTTTTCATAGAAATCACTTTTATCCTTGAAAGGTCTTTTTAAGGCTATATCGCTTAGCGCTTTTTTCCCAATTCCGGGAATCCATTTTAACGCTTTCAACTGTATCTCATTCAGATTTATCGGTATTTGCATAGCCGTTAGAGAACGTTGTCCATGGCTTACCACAACACAATCAACGTGTTCGTGTAAAGGCAACGACGTGGGAATGCCAACCAAAATGGCATATGTTCCAATCTGTCTGCCGTATGAAACGTTCCCTTCAATCTTTTCAACGATCACATCACGCAAAATAGTCCCAACCGGGAAGACCTTTTTCAGCATGGGATGATCGAAATTCTTCCTCAAAGAGTACTTGAAATGCTTGTAAAGGCCTTCATTTACGCGTGGCGGTTTACCCTTTAGTAATGTGTACAAGGGAGTATCTGGAAACGCCATCGCTTTGCGCACGTTAACTCTTCTAACCAAGAGCCCTGATTCCAATATCTTCATCATGGAATCGTAATTTATCCTGTAGGTTTCTTTTCTTTCTCCAGAAAGGCCAAAAAGAATGTTTATGCCGGGAAGAATCTTTGGAACGCCTTCAATTCTTGTCGCACCTATAGAGTTCACCATTTCTAAAACTTTGATGAAACGCTCAAACGTTATTTTCAGGTTGTTCATGCGAATAACCGTTGGGTCAAACGACTCCACACCCATTGAAAGGACGTCGCCCGGAGTGTTGTTCTCAACTATTATCTTTAAGACTTCTTGGGAATCTTTCAAGTTCGAATATATGTATCCCGGATTGGCATTGTCCGTGTGAAGAGTTTTCAACTCTGGCGCAACTTCTCTTATGCCACGATAAAGTCTGGATATGGCGTCGATGTTTGGTTTGATTTTTCCATGATAAGCGAAAATGTTGGAAATTCTTCCAAGCCGAAAGTGCCTTGCTCCATTTTCATAAAGCGCTTTCACTTCATGAATCACATAGTCAACATCTCTGGAAACGAATTTTCCCCATAAAGGTTCCGTACAAAACGAACAATGCGTTTGCCTTTCGCATCCCATCCCAAGTTCTATTTCGCAAAAGACGTCTGGAAAATTAGGATGCTGTTGAAGTATTTCGGCACTTCTCTCAACGATTTTATCTATAAGGTCATACCTTGAAGAGGGCCATTTCCCTTCACATAAAGCCTCGTAAAGCTTCATTTCGTAATTTTTCCATAATTTCAGGTCATAACCTTCAAAGGAATTACGTTTTGCCACTATCCCGCCACTTCTATCGACGGTGTATTCGGCCATTGATCCTATTAACACTTTAAGATGGGCGCGCGAAGAAGAAGCTATTTTCTGTGCCTCTTCAACGGTCATGGGAATTCCGCCAAGATAATTGCCCGGTACGGTAACTCCTCCAATCACGATCAGCAAATCGTGAAAGGGAAGTTCGCCATTTCTCACCTCGTCTATGGTTTTATAGATAACATCGTATCCGCACATTCGTGCTATTCCAAAAGCATATCTCGAATACGCCGAAAGATATGGAGGAACTCCAAATTGGGCAGGTTCATCCACGTATCCGTCTATCAAAAGCGCTTTCAAACGAAAATCTCCTCTTTTTTTCTGTATTGAAGAGCTTCGGCAAGGTGAGCGGTGGATATCTTTTCTTCAGCCGCCAGGTCGGCGATCGTTCTGGCAACCTTTAAAGTTTTTTCCATCGTCCTTCCACTCAGTCCCAACTTCTTCGCGGCTGTTTTGAAAAATTCCTCTTCCGCATCGCCCAAAGTGCAGAATTTCCTCACTTCTTTAGCGCTTAACTTACCATTTTGCTTGTTGGCTCTTTTCATTTGAATTTGAAATGCATCGTAAACTCGTTCGAATATTTCTTTAGATGGTTCCGCATCACTCATAGATGCGTACTTTGCGTAGTCAACGTGTGGAACGTCCACAAATATGTCCATTCTGTCGGCAATTGGTCCTGAAATTTTCTTGTTGTACCTTACTATTTCATTAAAAGAACAGGTACAGTGGTGAACGCCATCTTCAACGCCATACCAACCACAAGGACAGGGATTTTGCGCGCCGATCAACAAAAAACGCGCTGGATAGGTGTGGCTTTCTTTCACGCGCGAAACGGTTACAACCCCATCTTCAAGTGGCTGTCTTAAAGCCTCAAGAACATCCCTCTTGAATTCCGGCATCTCGTCCATGAAGAGAACTCCGTTGTGAGCGAGTGTTACCTCGCCGGGCTTTGCCTTCGCACCGCCTCCAATTATGGAAGCTGTCGAAGCGCTGTGGTGTGGACTCCTGAAAGGCCTTTGCGTTATTGGATTACCATCCAGCATTCCCGCCGCTGAATATATCTTTGTCGATTCAATTATTTCTTTTTCGCTCATTGGAGGCATTATGGTTGGAAGCCTCCTTGCCAACATGGTTTTCCCGGAACCGGGAGGCCCCTTCATTAAAACATTGTGAAAGCCAGCCGCTGCGATTTCCAAAGCCCGTTTCACCGTTTCTTGGCCGTGAACTTCTGAAAAATCCACATTCAAGTAATTTTCATTCTTCAGACTTATTTTTCTTACTATCTTTGAAAGCGCAAAGTCTTGAGGGCCTTCTACTATTTTCACCGCATCTAATAAAGAAGTGGCAGCATAAACATTTGAAATATTAACGAGAGATAATTCCATGCTGTTTTCAAATGGAACGATTGCCTTTTCCTGTGGATCCTTTTCCAGCATAATGGGAAGCGCTCCGTTTACCTTCCTTAAAGTTCCGTCCAAACCCAATTCCCCTATTAAAAAAAGCTCTTCTTCATCTTTTATTTTCCCAGCTGCCATAAGAATGACCATAGCAATTGGCAGATCCAGCAACGCGCCTTCTTTTTTTACATCACCCGGTGCGAGATTTATCGTTATTTTTCCATGTGGAATGCCAAAACCAGAATTCTTTAAAGCACTCATAACACGCTTTCTACTCTCTTTAACCGCCGTGTCTCCAAGACCGACTATTTCCCAATCCTGAACTATTGATCTGGTATTTATATCAGCTTCAACGTCTATCTCTACAACATCTAAACCGCTGAGCACTGCACTTTTAACTCGTGAGTAATGCAAATGCAACCTCCTCCTTTCCAAAAGATTATATCATTAGATTAAGTGGTGAAGCTCAATAAGGCGTTATTTTCACGTGAAAGGGTGAGAAGATGAGACTGATAAAGTTCTTTGACATCGTGCTGATAATGTTCGTTGTGTATTTACCTTTGCTGATAGGAAAAAGCAAAAAAAATGAAGAGTCTCTGTTTTGGGCTTCCTTAATAACGCTCGTACTTGCTGTTATTTCAATGTTGGTTATGAAAAAAGCACAAATAGAATTTAAGAACGTAAACTTTCTACCGATTCTCATTTCAACCGCTTTTGGATTTGGAGCTTACGGCTTGTACAAAATGAACTGGAAGTTCAAAAAAAGCGTTTTTAGCCCTTTAACGTGGTTAATTTTTTTGCCTTTAGTTGACACCATAATATTCCGTGAATTTGGGCTTCACGATCTTTCGTGGATGAATGAAACGCACCAACTTCTCTGGTGGTTTGTTTCTTTGAAAGTCTTTGTACTTGGCATGTTGGCCGGTTTTATTTACTTTCTAATATTCATTAGAGGAAAATTGTTTTCAGCCGTCTGGGAAGGTGGAATTGCTTTTGTATCGGCTTTGGTAGCGGGATACATCTTCGTTCATTTCGGACTGGTGGATGCAATTTTTTCGGAGATCGCCTTTAACTTCTGGAGGATAGCTTTCGCTTCAAAATCATCCCGTGATGTATAATGCTTTGAAAAAATCTTAGACTTGTTGGAGGAAAAATGCATTATCTTCTGTATTTTGCAGTTTACGGTGTGGGTGTTATCGCGGGATTTATGAACGTTCTGGCAGGTGGAGGTTCGATGTTAACCCTTCCAATGCTTTCACTTCTCGGTCTGGACGTTGGCGTTGCCAACGGTACCAATCGTGTGGCAATTCTCTTGCAAAACATAGTTGCCGCCCAGCAATTTAAAAAGAAGAAAGTAAATGTGATAAAGAGATCTTTGATTCTGGCAATTCCAGCGACACTGGGAGCAATTGTTGGAAGCTTGATCGCGGTTCAAATGAACGAAGATCTTTTCAAAAGAATCATCGGTTTCTTTTTCATTTTCCTCGCAATTTTTCTTGTTTGGAAACCAAAAGTATGGGAAAAGGGCATAGGGCTTCCAAAAAATATGCGTTGGCTTTCTTATTTCATCTTCTTTGGAGTGGGAATTTACGGTGGCTTTATCCAGGCTGGCGTTGGCTTTCTTTTCATACTTTCATTAGTGCTTGCCGAAGGAATGGACATAATAAAAACGAACGCCGCCAAGGTTACGATTATTGCTTTTTACACGGTGGCGTCGCTGATCATCTTCGTGATAAATGGAAAAGTCAATTGGATCGCCGGCTTAACGCTCGCCGCGGGTAACATAACGGGTGCGGTTTTCGGCACTCGATTTGCCATCTTAAAAGGGGCAAAATGGGTAAGGTACGTCCTTTTCATAGCGGTTGTATTAAGCACGATAAAATTTTTCAGTTAGCGTTGATAGGAATCCACAAACTGACGTCGGTTTTATCTATCATGCTGAAGCAAATTCTCGTTTTTCCTTCTTTTACCACTACTTTCTATGTATCCACGCTGATCTCATTTAAATATTCGAGAGCGACAATTCCATTTTGATCGTTGCCAACGCATCCTGCTA
>WFYR01000070.1 GCA_015489955.1 Mesoaciditoga sp.
TTCTAAGTTTTTCTACCGCATTTGCAATAGTTCCAATTTCATCTTTGCTTTTGACAACGTCCATTTTTATGTTCAAGGTACCCTTTGACATGTTTTCAACAAGAACTGATAATTTCTTTACTGGGGCTGTGAGATTTTGAGCCATGAGAAATGCTATGATGAGAGCAATTGCAATTGTTATAGCACTAAGAATTATGATTGTCAAACGTATTGTATCTATCTCACCTATTTGAGACTTTCTCAAATCCTGTGTTGTGGTTGAAAGAGAAGAATTCAAACTTTTCAAAGTATTTGAAAGCACTTCATATTTTTGAGAAGAAAAATTCTTTAAATCGGCATTTGATGCGTCACTAATAACACCATTTAAAAGATTTACATCTTTTTCGAGATCACCTTTGACTTTGCCAGGAAAATCAGGAAGCATTTTGTTAATACCTTTAACGACATTTTTGAAGTTTGAAATGCAATTACTGAACGCCGTTTGATCTTTAGATATTACCGCATCTTTTAGTAGCAATTCGTTGGAAGTTATCGCTGATACTTTGGCATTGACGTTGTCTATGAGCTGGTTCTTACTCTCAGAAGAAGACATTTCATAGATAGACACTCCGCTAACTAGCACCAATAGTCCTATGACTATCAGGTATCCTGTTAGCACCTTCGAAAATACGCTTTTCACTTTCTTTCCCCCTTTTAGGTAAATTTAATTTATGAGAAAATTTCTACATAATACTTACGCACAAGATGGTGAATCTTTATTAAATTCATCATAAAGTCTTTTTATCGTATCTTTTGCTTTGATAAACGCATCCACAACGTCTGGGTCGAAATGGGTGCCTTTTTCTTCAAGAATGATTCGAACGCTGGTTTTATAATCCATGGCACTTTTGTATGGGCGTTTGCTTGTCAAAGCGTCGAATACATCTGATACAGCTACTATACGAGCACAAAGGGGTATGTCTTCTCCTTTTAACCCATCTGGATACCCTTTTCCATCCCATCTTTCATGATGATGACGAATTATTTTTTTACCTATATCAAATGTTTTCATACGAGTTTGTTCTTCAATGTGATCGAGAATTTCATAACCTGCAACTGTATGTGTCTTCATAACTTCAAATTCCCAATCTTCTAATTTACCAGGCTTTTTGAGTATGTTGTCAGGAACGGCGATTTTCCCTATATCATGTAACGGGGCTTGCTCGTAAATTTGTTTTATAAACAACGGCGTCAACACCTTTGAATACTTCGGATTTTTTGCCATCTCTTTGGCTATTTCTAGAGAATAAAGAGCCATTCTTTCAAGGTGTCCCCCTGTTTCCTCGTCTTTTTTTTCAACCATTTCTGTGAATGCTCTCATTATGCTCAAGATAAGGTTTTGAATTGTAAGAATTTTACCGTAAAGGTAATTCAAAGTATTGGCTACATACTTTATGCTCTGAACCGTGGAATTGTTAAAAACGTTCTTTTTAAATGAACCAAGAGCAATTATGCCTTCTTCTTTTTCTTTCTTATCATGGTTCAATGGAACCAAAAATGGAATTATGAGTGTACTATTTATACCTTCTTCTTTGAGAAGAGATAAAATCACGTTTGAGTGTTTTTGTGTATATTCTTCTATATCATTCACAACAAAAATGCCTCTATTTCTGACCTCTTTAATAAATGATTTATCTATGTTTCGCGTAAATCCTTCATTTATTATTACGTTTTCAGAATCACTTATCACAATGTCAACCACCAGTTTTCTATTATTTAAAAACCTTTCAAACACGAATCTGTTTATATCAAATATCTCCTTTAGTCTTTTGTATACTCTTCCTGCAAAATCATGAATATCATTCGACTTCATATACTCTTCCATTACAAGTTTTATGAGTTCAACATTAGATGCCATCTGATTTAAAGCACTTGTTAATTGCCTTGCTTCATGATAAGAACCTTTTTTCTCTTTTACCGAAGAAAAATTAAAAAGATCAAAGTGTGAAAGTCTATCTGAAACTATGTTTATGTCTGAAAGAAAATGTCTATTGAAGGAGATGTAAAGCAGTATGCCAATAATTAACGAAGGCCCAAGCAATCCTAAAAGTATTAAAAAATATATTTTATTCAATCTAAATAGAGAGTCTAGTTCTAACGATTCAACATAATCTGAGATGAACGAAGTAGAATAATGACCCGACGTTCTCATTTCGCCAATTTTTATTTTCAGTTCTGCAACATCTTGGTGATTAATAAGGGGAAAACGAAGAAGATCGGAAATCAATTTTTCTTCAAAGGATGGTGGAATCACCTTATTTTCTACTAACCTAAGATATGCATTTATATCTTCCTTTAAAGCAAAAATGTTTTTTACTTCTACGTTAAACACAATACCCATAATAAAGGCCCCAACTATCAACATGACTAACAGAAGTGATATCACTTGAATCCTTCTTTTTAGTTTTCCGCGTTTCATATTTTTCAACAAATCGCCCCTTTTAAGCTCTAAAAGACTCAGAAAAATTTTAATTTTCTCGTATTAAGAGTAAATCTATACTTTTTTCCTTCTCTTGAATATCTTCCAGAATCCACCTTTCTTCTTTGGTGGCATTAATTCTTTAATCTGGCTTTCAAGGCTTTCTATCCTTGAAAGGTACACCTGGACAATTTCTCTAAGCTTTCTGTTCTCTTCTTCCAAAGAATCGATTTTCTTTTCAATCTTTCTAAAATAAGAAACCGTATCACTTTGATCAAACCTTTTCTTTTCAGAGAGGCGATCAATCGCGCTCCTAAAAGATATTCCAGATCGCACAAGTCTTAGTAGTTCATCGAACACTTCCACATCGTTATCATGGATCGTGACAGAACGGGAACCAACTTCAGGATATATTAATCCCCTTTCAGCCAAAGCGTTAACGTATTTTCTTACCGTGCTGTATGGTACGGAACGTGTTTTTGCCAAGTCGCTTAAATTCAAGGCTTCACCTCTATTTCATGTTACATCTATGCGATCGCTGATCTGACACCCCCCGCGCCAGATCAATAATTTTTTCTAACACATCACGTGAAGCTATATAAAAAGCCGTGTTGCGAAACTTAACGCTCTTTTTTATGACGCCATCATGTTATAAAAAACTTTGGAAAAACAGGTATTTAACATCTGTTCCGTGCCAATTCGTGCCATCAAATAGCACACCCGTGCCAATAAACACAATCCTTATTATCACAAACTAAACGCCACTAACACGAGCGTGCAATATTTTTAATTGGTGGCTTCTATCATTTTTCTCTCATCATTTAAACCAAATTTGTTATCACATTCGTACCTTTTCATTTACACCGCAACCCCGTCGTTTTCCATCTCATTTTGCATATAAGGAAGCAAATAGAGAGCCGCGATCTTATAATCTTTCTTTCTCAGCGCAGCACTCACCCTGCTACGTGAAAACTCGTTCATCACATCAAAATTAAGGGGAATTTCGCCTTTCATAAGCTTTTCTTCTAGGGCTCTTATTCTTGCCTTTTCAAGTTTCATTTGCCTTTTTCGGGTTTCTTCTTCTATCCTTTTTAGTTCCGCTTTCTTAGCCTTATCGCTTTCCATCCTCATTTTTCTTTCTCTCTCGCTTTTAACTCTTTCGACTTCCTTTTCAAAATCCCCGTCAAAAATATCGAAAGCCCATTCGTTCTTCAACGTCATCATGAAATAGGATTCCGGCTTTTGAGGATTTTTTTGGTAAGTGTACACGGCGGCTTTTTTAATCTCACTTACAGGATATTCACCCGCCGCTTTTTCAAAAACTCTCTTTGAGATATTGATAAGACGGTTTATGTCCTCGAAAAGCGATTCGAGCGTTTTGCCATTTTTGGCAAAAGCTTCTTTTTCCATGATTTTATCAGCGTTTACAGGATCGCTAATTTTGTTTTTGCCATTTTTGGCAACGTATGTAGTAGTAGTTTTTTTATATTTAAAAGAACTACTACATACAGTGCCATTTTTGGCAAAAGTTTTTTCTTTACTTGTTGAAGTGCTTTGTTTATCGGCATTTTCAGCGTTTTTGCCATAATTGGCAAAATCCCATTTCCAAACTTTGACTTTCGAGCCGTTCACGGTTTCATATTCAAATCTCAAAACCCCTTTTCGTTTCAAAGATTCTATTTGGTTGTAAACGGTCCTCAACGGGATGTTATGGTCTTGGGAAATTTTATTGGGGCTGACGTAGGAACCAAGACCCTCGTCATAAGATTTAACTATCATAAAGAGTTTCAATTCGCTTCCAGTTAAAACATCTAGAATTTCGGTATCAATACAAACGTTTTTCATCATTATCATCTCATCTCCTTCAATAATTTTGTTTTGTTTAGGTTAGTGCGAAGCGTGTGCTAAACGCTTGAGAAGATGTTTTGAGGCGGACTGATCGTGGTAAAAGAATTGTAAACATCTTGTTTGGAGTTCGCACCGCGGGCCATCCACCTTTTTTGTGGTATAATAAAGGTGGAGATTTTACCCGAATGGAATACTCCAACTAAGTTGTGCTCCCCCGCCACCCACGAATGTGCGGGGGATACCTTTTTTATCAAACATTTTTTCCCTCCTCATTTTCTTTCTCTTCTAAGTATTCCCTAAGTACTTTCCTAACTAATCCAGAAAAAGTTGTTCGCTCCTTAACTGCCTGTATTCTTGAACTTATCAATAAACTTTCTGGAATCGTTATGCTTGTTGTGATGTTTTCTTTCTTTTCTTTCTCTTCTATCATTTTAATCACCTCTTTTTTACTCACGTTGTGCGTCGATGTTAAACAGTTAACAAAAGGCTAATAAAAACGGCAAATAAGGCTTTGTTCAACACGAAATAAAATTTTCTGTTTTTCTCTTAAATTCTTGAATCACAAAGAAAAATGCAAAAAATACATTTTGTTGTTCTCAAAATAGATGATATGACATCCAAGACGTATGGATTATTTTTTCAAATCAAATTTACTTAATGAGTTTGTCTTCTTTCAGATTTTATGGGCTTTTAGAATGATTCGCTTTGCATCTCTATTACTTCCTTAATCTTCACGCACAACGTGAGTTTTTTATAAGGGTATTATAACATTAATACGTTATCATAATACAAATCTTTGAGCTAAAATGCACGTATATTTATGAAAAATAATGTAACGAAAATTTACAATCTGTAAAAATGTAGATATTAAAAAAATTTTTTTAAGGTAAATGTTCTCTTAATCACAGGTGTTTTGATATTTTTGAGTGTAAAATAAGATTAACGTACTTAAAAGGGGGATCAATGACAAAATTCTTCGGGAGAATAGCAATTTCGCTGTTCATTTTTGCTTTGATTTATTTCATCTCACTTTACATTTCCACGCCAGTTGGCCATTCTTTACGTGGAAAATGGCAATTTTTAAATGGTGAAAAAAGTAAATACATAGAGGTTCCATTTGAAGTAATGATAAAACATCCTCAAGTGTTTACCGTTGTGACGAAATTCCCTGCTAAATGGGGAGACACCCTTGTTCTCCCAGAAGTAAATGGTGGAGGATTTGAAGTCTATCTTAATGGGAAGAAAATTTATCAGGTTGGAAATATAAAAGACAGAGTGGAAAATATTTGGAATAGGGTTTTTTTCATACCCATGTTTTCTTCTCTGAAACCAGGGGAAAATACTTTAAAGATAAAACTATTTGCCTTCTACAATGCGGGTTTAACAATAACTCCTTACATTGGAAAATATCCGCAGATTGAAAAAAAGATCATAATAACAGAATTTTTAAAGCACGATACAATCTTGATTATCATGGGAATAGCGATTGCACTCGCAGTCATATTGTTGTCTTTAACTTTTATTATGAAGAAAGGAAATCGAAAAAGATACTTCACCATAGGAATGTCTTCTTTGCTCTTCGCTATTTATCTTCTCGATCTTCAGCATTGGTATGTTAATAACATTTCCACTTACATTTGGATTAGAAAGATTTTAATAATTTCGCTATACCTGGCAGTTTTCTTTTTTTTAGCTGGATTAGAAAACAATAATGGAAGGTCTAAAAGGTTGAAAATTTTTTTTGCAGGTACCATCCTAACATCACTTTTTGTTTTTGCTCAACCCACGGCTCTTCAATACAAGTTTTCACTTTCTGTAGGTGCCCTTTTTGTTGCAGTTATGATAGTATTCTCTGTTTTGAAGGTATACTTAGATGAGAATTATGAGTTGATCCTTCCGATAACTTTGACTATGGAAATTACAATTTACGTGGTAATTCTCATACTCGAGGAAAAGCCGAATGCTTTTCTAGTTTCATATGGGGCACTGTCTCTTATTGCGGGAATAGGAATTTTTTTGATAAAGGATTACGTTCGAAACTACTCAAACATGGTTGTGCTTCACAAGGCAGCCATGACGGATCCATTAACGGGAATGTTCAACAGACAAGTATTAAAAAACTTAGAACTTTCTCAACATGATGTTATTGCAATGATAGATATGGACGGTTTCAAAAAAGTAAATGATAGGTATGGTCATGAAAAAGGAGATGAGCTACTGAAAACTTTCTGTGAGAAGAGTACTGAGCTTTTAAGAAATCAAGATTTTGTTATAAGATACGGTGGTGACGAATTTTTGTTTGTATTAAGGAATTGTAATAAGAAAGAAGCAATTTCTATTTTGGAAAGGGTAAGAAAGTCTTTTGAGAAAGAATCCATTCAATACGGTGTAACGTTTTCATATGGGATTGAAAGAGTTGGTAAAAATCTAGAAGAAACTATCAAAAAGGCAGATTTAAAAATGTACCACGCAAAAAGCTCAAAGAAACATTCAAATTAGCATGAATTTATACTGTTTAAGTTGAATTTAACACAAGTGGCTTCTGTTAAATTGAATAATCGCATCTTAGAGCAACGTTTACAAGGCTTCACGTCTATTTACCCATACAAAAAAATTTTTAGCCCTTATTTTTGATTTTTTTCTAAAGCCTTTATTCATGCGGATCTCCGTTGATAAAAAAGAAAATTATTTTTGTATCGTTAAATGAAGTATTAAAGGAACGGCGGGGCTGATAATAAATACAAAAACAAATAATGGGATAAAACATGATAATAAATAATAATGTAAGCGCCGCCCCGCCCTCTATCGCTTCGCCGTGGACGCCCTGAAAGTGTTTTTCCTCCCCCGCTCCCCCACCTTTTCGGTTCACACCCATATTAAATAGGTATCGGAGGAACGTGCGGGGGAGGCACAACCCTCTTTATGGCCTGCGGCCCCTCTCCGTTTTCCACGTTCGCGAATAGACAGAAAGAACATCAGACTATTCGCTTCACTTGAAAACGGATTCACCCTCGCCGCTCTATAAAAGGGGCCTCCCGCCACGGCTTGCGTTGTTTATTTTAAGACGTTAAATAAAATAATCCGCCCGTTGCGCTTCAATAAAAAATAAAACGCTCCACGGGCGGTGAAAAATATATAAAAGATTATTTGTGTAAGAAGTTGTACCTATATATGGAGGCCTCACATCCAAGGAAGGGAATGGTCGCTTTGAATGAAACGATCGTTATTCTCTTCATCATTTTAATTTTCATCATTATCTTCATAGAAAACAAAGGGGGATGATAACCAATGGCAGCGGGAGACACCGTAACTGAACTTGGGAAAGCTCAATCGATAGTTATTTATCTTAACACCGGAAGTACGGACTCAGACGGAAAGCCAATCATAGACAGGGTAACTGTGAACAACGTTAACCCATCGGCGCAGGAACAAGCCAAATACGATTTCGCTTACGCTTTGGCAGGCTTAACTTCCAAGACTGTGGAAGGCATAGACGTTAGAACCACGACTGAACTCGGCCCTGTGGGCTGATAGGGGGGTGAATAATATATGGCAGTAACGACTACCAAATATTTGGCGATGAAATTCATAGCTTCATCTGACGGCTCATCTAAGATAATAAGGCTCGCCGACCCAAGAGACGATTTAACGGATACGGACGTGCAAAACTTCATGAGCTCGGTTGTCTCATCCAACATGCTTTACACTTCAAAAGGCGCCTTGTGCGACACCGTAGACAGCGCTAACATAATAGATAGGAACGACAACGAGCTGTTCAACCTTGTTCAATGATCAACGGGGGCGAATGCCCCCTTTTGTTTATCTTTTATATGGGAGGTGAATGAATGGAAGAAGCTTTGAGCGTATTGAAAGACGTTAAGTTGGTTATAGACTCCGCGGTTGTGTTGGTTGAACACGACGGAGACGGGGCAAACAAAAAGAAAAAGGTATTGGAATTGGTGAACGAATTCATGAAGTCCAACAACATAACACCGCCCGTGCCCATTTCCATATTCAATTGGTTGGTTGGCGAAGCGGTTGACATAACGGTAAAATGGCTTAATGATAATTTGTGGAAAAAGGAAACCGGCAAAAAGAAATAAAGAAGTTGTTCCCCTCTTAAACGAAAAAGAATTCAAATCTCTTGAAAGGGTTGTATCATCGTTAATGAAGAAATACACTTATTCAGTTTACGAGCATGAGGTAGAAGATTTAAAACAGACGATATGGTACTTGGTGATAATCTCAAAGGCGAAATACGACCCAAAGCGAGAGATACCGTTTGAAGCGTGGGCGTATTACTACGCGAAGATGAAATTGAGAGACCATTTCTGGAGGGGAACGAACTTTCCACAGACTAAAGGGGCATTTACCCTTTTACACACAAAAGCGAAGAAGTTATATGAATGATTGGCGCCAGAGATGGCGCCTTTTTTGTTCTTTAAATACGGTCTTCAATAAAAAGCTGGGCATCCTAAAAGATGTCCAGTAATGGTGCTTTATGGCAAAAGCTCTTATTCATTGCTTACACTTTGAATATGCTCAACTGCTTATCCAGATTTTCAGATGATTCTCTCACCGGTTTTACCGAAGCCCTCGCTTCTTCCAAGCTCGCGTTTATTTCTTCAAAATTGCCGTTCAGGTTTTGAAGCACTTCCGCTGACTTGCTTAACAAATCCGCCAACTTTGTCGAGCCGGCACTCATTTCTTCTGCACCTGCTCCTTGTTCTTGCGTGCTCGCAGCCACACTTTGAACCGATTGCTGAAGTTTTTCGAGAATTTCTTTTAACCTATCAAAACTTTCCAAAACTCCTTTTATGCTTTGAGATGTTTCACTTGACATGTCTGCGGCTTGCTGAACTATCCCAAGTGATTTATGAACTTCTTGTCCAACTTCATTGAGAGTTTGTCCTATTTTTCCCGTCGCCTCCGCGCTTTCTTCCGCGAGTTTCCTTATTTCATCCGCAACAACCGCGAATCCTTTTCCGGCTTCCCCTGCACGCGCCGCTTCTATTGCGGCGTTGAGCGCTAACAAATTGGTTTGATCGGCAATGGAGTTGACCGTTTCTATAATCGTGGAAATGCTTTCTGACAGGGCATAAAGATTGTTAAGGCTCTCTTTTGCACTTTCACTTATTTCCCTTGTCTTGTTTGCCCTTTCCACACTTTCTTGAATGAGTTTGTAATCGCCCATTATTTCCTCTTCTATTTTATCACCGTGTGAGGCCATTTCTTGTGCGGCTTTTGCGTTCATTTCTGAACTCGAAGCGAGTTCTTCGAGGCTGGCGTTTATCTCTTCAAGTGAGGCACTGTTATTTGTGACTTCATTACTCAAAGAATCAAGCTGTTGCGCTGATTCGTTCAGAGCTTCAGATATTTCACCAATTATCTCTTCAAGCTTTTCAACGGCCACTTTTGTATCAGCAGACTCGGATTTTGCATGCGCTATAAGATTTTCAAAGTTATTTCTAAGTTTTTCTACCGCATTTGCAATAGTTCCAATTTCATCTTTGCTTTTGACAACGTCCATTTTTATGTTCAAGGTACCCTTTGACATGTTTTCAACAAGAACTGATAATTTCTTTACTGGGGCTGTGAGATTTTGAGCCATGAGAAA
>WFYR01000071.1 GCA_015489955.1 Mesoaciditoga sp.
AAGGAATGAAGGAACTGATTCATTTAGCCATTTCGTACATGATTTCAATGACCAAAGAATCAAAAGAGGCGTACTTAATGCTGAATTATGGCTTGTTTTCTGGATTTGTTGACGTGGGGTTAATTCCTTAACATCCACGCACAACGTGAGTAAACGAAATTTTGAATGCGGTTAAAAACAATCCCGGCGGTATAGACTACGTGACCTTTGTCGGCGAAGGAGAACCAACTCTTTGCAAATCATTAGGTTATCTCATAAGAGAAACGAAGCTAAGAACAAAACTTCCAGTTGCAGTTATCACAAATGGCTCTCTTTTGTATATGAAAGACGTGAGAAATGATTTAAAAGATGCTGACGTTGTGTTGCCTTCTTTTGATGCGGACGATGAAGAAACGTTCAAAAAGATAAACAGAGCGCACGGAGAAATAGATTTTAATAAAATGGTCGAAGGATTGAAAGTTTTCTCGAAAATTCGGAATGGACAGTTGTGGGTTGAAGTGATGCTTGTGAAGGGCATAAACGATGCTGAAAAACATCTTAAAGGAATTGCAGGAATTTTAAAAGAAGTCAATCCAGTTCGTGTTTATGTCAACGTTCCGATTCGACCACCCGCAGAAAAATGGGTGGAAATTCCAGATGAAGAATCTCTTGTAAAAGCTCATGAAATCCTTCACAGCTACGTTATAAGCGGTTACGAAGAAGGAGAATTCCATATAGACGATCCAGACAAGCTTTACGATGAGATAATCAAAATCTGCGAACGTCATCCAATGAGAGAAGAACAGATCAAAGAGCTGGCAAAGAAGTTTGGCTTCTCTGAGGAAGAGATGATTTTAAAAGTCCAAAACAACCCAGCAGTTAAAATCATAGAGTACCATGGAAAGCGCTTCTTTCTTGTAAAGACAAAGGAGGAGTAAAACGTTGATTTAAACGCACGCAAAAATGGCTTCCTTACAAGAAAGCCATTTTCGTATTTTTGCGCTTCGTTTTACAGTCCAAGCCCGACGGTGTACATTCTCGTATCGTCACCCCAGCCGGCGTGGTACCCGCTATTTAAGACATATGTACCAGCGTAAAGGCTTAAAATGCCTAAATTCAACTTCACGCCTCCGCTAAACCATCCTGCTGAAAGGCCTGCGTAAAGATTTAAGAAATTCCATGGGGTGTACTTCGTTCCAACATGTATTCTTCTGAAAATAGAGTATTCTCCGTTGAAAAGCTTTTCGAAGTCCAAACCGATTGAGAATTTTTTTGTTACGTATCCCACTCCAATACGCACGTCTGGGGTCTGGGAATTTAAAAGATCGTGCCATAATCCTCCGAAGTTGAATCCTTTTAACGAAATTTTCACGCCTAAATCCACGTTTGAAGTTGCTTCGTAGTCTAGATTTGGATCAAAGGTGGATGAATTTACCATCAAGCTGGAAAGATTGTCTATGGAATAAATGGCAGGCATTACATAGCCGTACCTGTAGGTTCCACCTATAGATAGCTTTGCTTTTGATATGTTGAAAGCAAGAGCTCCGCTCAATTGAGCGTATGCGGCCGCCTTTGCGTGCAACGTTATAAAGGGAACCAGATCACTTGAAATAAATGAATGAGCGTAAGCCTGGCCTATCGCTGAAAGCATCACCGCGAAATTCTTGCCTTCGTATCCAAGGCAGGAACTGCTTCTCATAACTGCGTTGTCACTTTCTCCCACAAGCGCTTTTAAGTAATTGTTCAAAAAGTACGTGCTTATTTTCAAATTATCGTTACTGTTGAGCACAGCTTTTATTTCATCTATGTGTGTTAAAGCTTTTACAGTTGCCGAAGCGATTCCACTGCTCATGTCCACGTCCGCATTCGGAAGCTTTAGTGTCCATCCGCTTCCATTTGCAAGTCCTGCTGGATTGTAATACAACGAATTCACATCGTTTGCTATGCCGGTAAAGGTTTCTCCCATACACAGCGTTTCAAAGGAGTTATAGAAACTCAAATCAAATGCAAAGGCAAAGACCGATACAAGACTTATCAACGCGATCACAAACAGCGTTTTACTCATTTTTCCCACTTCCCGCAAACAACGCATTCAGAAAGTTTAAAAGATCGCTAACGGTTTTAAAAGAAGACAGCTTTTGCGCGTTCAGTTCGCTTTGAATTTTTTCAAGATAATTCAGGAAATTTTCTCCTTCTTCTTTTCCGTTGATGAGATTTTGAGGAAGGTGATTTAAGGAGTCTTCAAAGCTTAAAACGGCCTGGGAAAATTTTTCCATGACTTTTTCACACAACGCCTGGTTTTCGTAGGTTGAAAGTTGCAATTTCAATACGCCACCCCAGTCCACGTCATTCGGATTTTTAAACTCATTTTTATTTTGATCCCATACATACTTGAATATTTCGTCTTGCTTCGTCAAAACTCCGTCTCCGTTTGAATCGAATAAAGCTGTTGATGAATAAAGCGCATCGTACAATATGGTGGCGACATCCCAATTGAAAGCGTCATTTCCACCGTAAACCGCTACCAATGATGTGAGTTCGCTCATTAAATTCATGGTTGGCATATCCTTTGTTATGGACAACAACATCAGTACCGTTTGCGATAGCTGCGTTGAAGAAGGCGTGGTTGTAAAAAGCACACCGCTTTTTTCTTGAAAAGTTGAGCTTTGAGAAGTGGAGCTCAGAACATTCAAAACGTTACTTATGACGTCTGAAAGCTCGATCTTTTTCACTTTTGCGATGGATCTCACCATCGCCACGGCGGCGTCCTTAATTGCCGCCCCTTCAGTGCTTGATTTGGATATTTTGCCGTTTAGTATGTCATCTTTTACCTTTCTTACAGTTGAAGCAACTTTGTCGATGACTTTTTGAGATTGTGGAGATGTTGCGGAAGTGGTGAGAGCTTTGTACAGTTCAGGAGCTTTGGTCGATGAACTTGCAACTGTTGTGATGACTTGAGTTGAGAGATCAACTGCGCTCTGCGTATCACCATTTTTTGCGGCGTTAAGTGCGCTCTCAGCGGCACTTGATAAGTTGCTTGGTTTATCGAGAGGTTTAAAGACGTTGTAAGTTAG
>WFYR01000072.1 GCA_015489955.1 Mesoaciditoga sp.
AACAAAGGTTCCGCCAACATCCACGTTGGTCCTCCGGACCTATCGAATATTATGACTCTTTCAAAAGAGTATTTCACGTCTTCTGGAGTCAAAATATCTCCATTGTGGAAGAAAACGCCCTGGCGGATGTGGAAGATGTACGTCTTTCCGTTGTCAAGGATGGTTCCATCTTTCGCGCTCGGAATATTCGTAGAAATCATCGGTGCGAATTCTTTCAGCGAAGATCCCTTGTACTGAATAAGATTGTCGTAAAGTTGCCATATGGCTTCACCAGATGCCGTGTCATAAGACCAGGCTGGATCCAGAGTGGCAATGGTACCGATTGTCTCTTCAACAACGGTCGTTGCCATTCCAATCGCCGCTCCAATAAGGAGCACCGCTGCTAGCACTATCAACACTTTTTTCATCTGAGTATTACCCCCTTTTATAAATTTACTTTTCTCCCTTACAAATTGTATAAGGCAAACTTAATTTTTTTACACGCGTAAGGGAGTTTGTTGATACAAATGCAATTATATCCCAAAAAAAAGTACATGTCAAGAAATTTATTAACATTCACTTTTTTTCTTCTTAATAAGCTCAAATTTTATTAAATGCATGGTAAAATATAGTAAGCATCAATCTCAATATCTAAGAATTAGGAGGAAGGGAAAGATGATAAAGAAAACTCGCATCATGACCCCTGGACCAACACCGGTACCGGTAGAAGTGTTGTTAGAAGGTGCAAAAGAAACGATAGCTCACCGCACACCGGAATTTAAAAAAATGTTAAAAAACGCTTCTGAAAAGCTGAAAAGTGTTTTTCGAACCGATGGGCACGTTTTCATTTTGTCTTCTTCTGGAACCGGCGCGTTAGAAACAGCCGTCGCGAACACAGTAAGCCCGGGAGATAAAGTTATAACCGTTGTTGGTGGTAAATTCGGAGAAAGATGGGCCGAACTTTGTCAGGCTTATGGAGCCAACATGGTTAAAATCGAAGTGGAATGGGGAGAACTCGCAGAACCTGAGCAAATAGAAAAGGCTTTGAAGGAAAATCCAGACACAAAAGTTGTCTTCACCACGTTAAGTGAAACTTCAACTGGCGTGGTTTACGATATCAAGGCATTTGCCGAAATAGTCAAAAAAACCGATGCGCTTTTAGTCGTTGACGCGGTAAGCGGTCTCATAGCCGAGCCTCTTGAAATGGCTGAATGGGGAGTGGATATAGCCGTTGCGGGTTCCCAAAAAGCTTTCATGATGCCTCCGGGTTTGGCATTTGTGGCAGTTCAATCGGAAAAAGCATGGAAAAGAATAGAAGAAACTTCCTCACCCAGATACTATTTTGATTTGAGAGCCTA
This sequence comes from Mesoaciditoga sp., assembly GCA_015489955.1. Lineage (GTDB taxonomy): Bacteria > Thermotogota > Thermotogae > Mesoaciditogales > Mesoaciditogaceae > Mesoaciditoga. Next base: position 1,338 of record WFYR01000072.1, read on the forward strand.
CAAAAAGAAATATCCAGATACCCCTTACACAGGTGCCGTCAACCTTGTTTACCAGCTGAACAAAGCTTTAGATATGATCGAAGGGGAAGGTATGGAAAACATCTGGAAAAGGCATGCACTCTTTGCCGAAGCGATGAGAAATGGAGTAAAAGCCATAGGCCTTGAGTTGTTGCCAAAAAAACCTGGAAATGTTTTAACTGCCGTGAAGATTCCAGAAGGCATCGATGGAGGAGAATTTTTGAAGGTTGCCCGTGAAAAGTACGGAATGTACTTTTCCGGCGGACAGGGAAAATTAAGCGGTAAAATATTCAGGGCTTCTAATCTGGGTTACGTTGACAGGCTTGATATGATATCGGCTATGGCGGTCATAGAAATGGTGCTAAGCGATCTTGGAAAGGAATTACCTATCGGAGCCGGGGTAAAGGCAGTCGAAGAAACTCTTATCAGAGGTGAAAGGTAAAATGACAAGAATTTTAATCAACGATCCTCTCGCAAAAGAGGCAGTTGATATTTTGAAAAATGCGGGTTTTGAAGTAGATGAAAGGGAGTATTCCCAAGAGGAATTGATTGAAAAGATAAAAGAATACGATGGAATAATAGTTAGAAGCGCGACAAAAGTTACTAAAGAAATCATCGAAGCTGCCGATAAATTAAAAGTTATTGGAAGGGCTGGAGTTGGCCTCGATAATATTGATTTGAAAAGCGCAAAAGAAAAAGGCGTAAAAGTTTTGAACACCCCAACTGCCAATTCCATAAGCGTTGCAGAACTGGTATTTGCCTTTATGATTTCTTTGAGTCGTCACGTTGTAAGAGGCACAACTGGCTTGAAGGAAGGAAAATGGGAAAAGAAAGCTTTAAAGGGAGTTGAGCTCTACGAAAAAACGCTGGGAATAATAGGGTTTGGTCATATAGGAAAAGAAGTTGCCAAGCGTGCGTTGGCATTTGGAATGAAAGTAATAGTCTACGATGTTGTAAAAAACGATGGCGGATTGCCCGTAAAATTTGTTGAATTGGACGAATTGCTTAAGAATTCCGATTACGTAACTGTTCATTTGCCCTTGCTGGAGTCAACGCGGCATTTGATGACGGCAGAGAAGTTTTCCATGATGAAGTCAAACGCTTTTTTCATTCACGCCGCGCGAGGTGGAATAGTGGATGATAAGGCACTGTACGAAGCTTTAAAGAATGGAAAGATAGCCGGAGCGGCGTTAGACGTGTTTGAAAGCGAACCACCAGATGAGGAAGAAATGGAACTTTTGAAACTCCCAAATGTCATAGGCACCCCACACGTTGGAGCATCCACTGTTGAAGCTCAAAGAAGAGTGGGGTTGGAAATAGCAAACAAAATTGTCGACTTTTTTTCGTGAGGAGGAAGAGTAGCCGGATAAATCAAAGATCGAAAATTTGGAAAGGAGATGCGTAAAAGATGAGTATCGCAGAAGAAATTTTGAAAAAAGCTGAGGAGTACAGAGACGAGGTGGCACAGTTTTTAAGGGACATTGTTGCCATTCCCAGTTATTCCGGCCAGGAAAAAGAAGTCGTGGACAGAATAGCTCAAGAGATGAGAAAGGTGGGATTTGACGAGGTAAAGATCGACGGACTTGGAAACGTGTTTGGAAGGATAGGAAACGGGAAGCCCGTTGTTGCCATGGACGCTCATATAGACGTTGTCGGTGTGGGAGATCCTACCCAGTGGAAACACGATCCTTTCAAAGGCAAGGTTGAAAATGGAATAATTTACGGTAGAGGTGCTGGGGATCAGAAAGCCGGCATGGCCTCAATGGTTTACGCTGGAAAGATAATAAAAGATCTTCATTTGGAGGGAGATTACACTTTCTACGTTGTTGGGTCAGTTATGGAAGAAGCGTGTGACGCCCTTCCGTGGAAGTATATAGTTGAAGAAGACAAGTTCAGACCGGATTACGTTGTGATCACAGAACCCACGAATCTCAACATTTACAGGGGACACAGGGGAAGAATAGAAGTGAAAATCAGAACAAAGGGAAGATCTGCACACGCCGCGATGCCAGAAATGGGAGATAACGCCATTTACAAGATGGCAAGAATAGTTCTTGGGATAGAAAAGTTGAACAATGAGCTCAAGCCAGATCCGTTTTTAGGGAAAGGCACAGCGGTTGTCTCTCAAATTTTCTTCAAGTCTCCTTCTGAAAACGCCGTCGCAGACGAATGCACTATCCATATAGATAGAAGGCTTACGAAGGGAGAAACTAAAGAGACGGCCATTGCCGAATTCGAGAAAGTCATAAAAGATGCCGGTGTAGAGGCGGAAATCTTGGAACAAACTTACGAAGGACATGCCTATACGGGAGCGACTTATTCATCTGAAAAATATTTCAGAACATGGGTTATGGAAGAAGATTCTCCAATAGTTCAAACTGCCGTTGAAACTTACAAAGAACTTTTCAAGTCCGAACCAAAAGTTGACAAATGGAATTTTTCCACCAACGGTGTGGTAACAGCTGGCCTTTACGGAATACCAACCGTAGGATTTGGCCCTGCCAACGAGATATACGCGCACGGTCCAGACGATCAAGCTCCGATAGATCATCTTGTAAAGGCGGCGGCATTCTACGCCAATTTCATGCAAATTATATCTAAAAAAGAAAAGTAAAAAGGGAGGCAGTTCTCATGAGTTCCTTGTTAAGAGGTAAAGATTTTATAACCACACAAGATTTCACCAAAGAAGAAATTGATCTTTTTTTAGAGACAGCGTTCGATCTGAAGAAAAAGTTGGCTCGCGGAGAGATACACCCACTTCTCGCGTACAAAACTCTTTACATGATCTTTTACGATGAATCTACGCGAACGAGAAATGCCGCGGAAACGGGTATTACCCAGCTTGGAGGGCATGGTATATTCCTTTCACCAGACAAAATGCAGGCCCATCATGGCGAAACCCCATCGGACACTGCAAAGGTTCTTACACGCTTTGGTGATGGCATAGCCATAAGACATTGCCAGTTTGGCGCTGGAAACAAATACCTCAACGATATAGCTGAAAGCGCCGACATTCCGGTCATAAATTTGCAAGACGATAAATATCATCCTACCCAGATTCTAGCCGATTTGATGACCATAGAAGAAAGATTTGGAAAAGATTTGAGACACATAAAGGTTGGGATCAGCTGGGCTTACGCCGAAAGCCATCTGAAACCCCTTTCCGTTCCACAATCTCAAATTCTTCTCTTCCCAAGATACGGCATGGACGTTACGCTGGCTTACCCAGAAGGATTTGATTTGATGCCAGAGATAGTTGAACAAGCCAAGAAAAACGCTGAAGCCGGCGGCGGAAGCTTGAAGATAACACATGATATGGATGAGGCGTTTGTAGATGCCGACATAGTAATTCCAAAATCTTGGGGAGGGTTCTACACAATTGACAATCCCATGGAAGCAGAAGAAAGAAAAGAAGAGATAATGGAAAAGGTGAGGCAACATAAAGACTGGATATGCGACGAAAGAAGAATGGGTCTTACCAAGAAACATTCCGTTTACATGCACGCTTTGCCTGCCGACAGGGGAAGAGAAGTCGTGGATTCCGTTATAGATGGGCCGCATTCCATAGTTTGGGATGAAGCCGAAAATAGGCTTCATACCATGAAAGCCATAATGGCCCTGGTTATGGGAGGTAGACCTTGAACGACGTCGGAATTATCGGCGGAACTGTTTGTGACGGTTTTAACACTTACAAAGCAAATGTTTACGTGAAGGATGGAAAGATTTCTGCCGTGTCGGATGAAAAGCTCGACGCGGCAGAATTTTACAACGCTGAAGGATGTTACGTAATACCTGGCTTGATAGATCCACACGTGCATTTTGCTTTAAATCTTGGCAAATACATTTCTGCCGATGACTTTGAATCCGGTTCAATAGGTGCGGCTTTTGGCGGAGTCACAACGTACATAGATTTTTTAGATCCGATAACCGATTACGAAGAGCTTGAAAAAGCCTTTGATGAACGTATGAAATTGGCCTTCTCTTCCCATGTTGATTACTCTTTTCACACTACCATTGCCCATCCAACTTTTTCTGTGGAAAAATTACTTAAAAAATCTCTGGAGTTGGGTATAAACAGCGTCAAAAGTTTTACCACTTACAGTTCTTCCAACAGAATGACAAGAGACGGATACATTTTTAAATTACTCAAGGAAAGCTCAAAAATCGGAACGGTGGCAACCTTTCATGCGGAAAATGACGATTTAATTCTTGAAGCTATGAAAAACGATGAAACTCATAAAGCCAACAATTTGCCAAAATATCATTCTTTGGAAGCTGAAGCCGAAGCAGTTTCAAGAATTGCAACCTTTGCGCGCCTTACTAAAGGACAAGCGTACATAGTTCACAATTCAAGCGGACATTCTGTGGAACTTCTGAAAAATTCCGGAATACCATCCAATCTAAGACTTGAAACCTGTCCACAGTACTTCGTTTTCGATGACACCAAATACGAAAACGATGAATCCGCCGCTCTCCATGCACTGGTTCCACCATTACGCTCGAAGGCGGATGTTGAATTGATGAAAGAACATTTTAAAGATGGCGTATTTTACACTATTGGAACTGACCATTGTCCTTTTAAAAAGAAAGAAAAATTGGAAAACATAGAAAATTACGATCTAATGCCGAATGGAATAGGAGGAGTAGAACTTTCTTTCACCGTTTTTTATAATCTTTTTGTGGAAAACAATTTAATGCCATTGGAAAGGCTTGTGAAAATGCAAAGCTACAATGTGGCCGAGACTTTTGGACTTGAAAACAAAGGAAGAATGATTCCCGGTTGCGATGCCGATATCTCTATATTCAATCCGAATAAAAAATGGACTGTTGATGTTGAGACACTTCACACAAAGGCTGATTACACCCCTTACAAAGGAATGGAATTAAAGGGGAAATTCGTTTCAACGCTTGTAAGGGGAGAATTCGTGGTAAAAGATGGAAAATTCAACGAAAACAGTAAAGGCAAATTCGTAAGAAGGGGGCCTGTATTTTGGCATACGCGATAGGAAATGGAAGGATATTCACCGGTGATTCTTTGATTGAAAATGGGGTCGTATTGATTGAAAATGGAAAAATAAGTGAAGTTTCAGATGCGAAGAATTTTAACGGCAATTTGGATGTGGATGTTAAAGGTGCTTTAATCATGCCAGCGTGGGTTAACGCCCACACCCATGTGTATTCGACACTTGCGAGGGGAATGAGCGTTGAATTCCATCCTTACACCTTTACTCAATTGTTGAAACAGCTTTGGTGGCGCTTGGATAGAGCACTTACAAAAGAAGAAATTGAAATAAGCGCAATGGTGGCCGCTGCGGAATTCATTCACAATGGTGTGGCAACCATTTTTGATCACCATTCCAGTCCTTCTTACGTTAATGGATCTTTGGAGATATTGAAAAGTTCTATCGTTGATAAGGCTGGAATGAGAGGAATTTTCTGCTACGAAGTTAGCGATCGCGATGGAATACAAAAAGAAGCTATAGAAGAAAACGTTGATTTTTACAACAGATATAAGCAAAGTCACGTTGCTTCAGGCATGATGGGACTTCACGCGGCTTTCACGTTAAGTGATGAAACGCTTAAAAGCATTTCTAAAATCGTAGGCAAAGAGATGCCAATTCATGTTCATGTGGCTGAAGGAATTGAAGACGAATTGAATTCTTTAAACAATTTTAACATGAAAATAATAGAAAGGCTTGATAAGTTCGATTTGTTGAACGAGAAATCAATCTATGCCCATTGTATTCACGTAGATAATGAAGAAATAAAAAATATAGCCGAAAGTGGTGGCACTATAGCCGTTAACATTCAATCCAACATGAACAATGCCGTGGGGATTCCAGACGTAATTAAATTCATTTCTAATGGAGCAAAAGTTGCCGTTGGAAATGATGGTTTTGGTTTTTCTCCCTCTTTTGGAATCCGATTGTTGGCACTTTCTCAAAAGCACATTCATGAAAAACCCACAGCGTTTTCTTCAAGAAAAGTTTGGGATCTCGTTAAAAACACTTACGAGCTCGCAGAAAAACACTTAGGTGAAAATTTTGGGAGCATCAAAAAAGGCGCCGCGGCAGATTTGATGATTTTAGACTACGATCCTCCAACTCCCATGACAATAGATAATTTTTACGATCATCTCTTTTTTGGTGTAACGGAAGCAAAGGTAAGATCACTTTACGTAAATGGAAAAGCTTTAATGGAAGATGGAATCATAAAAACTTTCGATGAATCCGAAATAAGAAAAGAATCGCGAAAGATAGCCGAAAAACTTTGGAATAGGCTGTAATCTGGAGGTGAAAATATGGATCTTTCAACAGAAATATTGGGAATTGAATTTAAAAATCCGTTATTGCCAGCTGCAGGACCTTTAACCGGTGATGACAAGAAGATGAAATACATAGCCTCGCTTGGAGTTGGAGGTATGGTAACCAAGACCATTTCAACCGAAGCTGCCAAAGTGCCACGTCCCTGTATAGTGGCTACCAAAGATTACGTTGTAAACGCCGAATTGTGGTCTGAATATGGACCGGATAAGTGGATAAACGAATTCCTGCCCGGTATTCAGGATTTAGGCATGCCAAAGATAATAAGCATCGGTTACACAAAGGAGCAAGTGGAGTGGCTTGTTCCAAGGTTAAAAGATTTTGGGGACGCATTCGAAATTTCAACACATTACGTTGGAAAAGATTTAAGTCCAATTGCAGAAGTGGCAAAAACAGCCTCTAAACTCGCGGGAAAGCCTGTCTTCATGAAGGTAAGTCCCCACATGCCGGATCCAGTGGAGTTTGCCAAAGTGGTAACAGAAGCCGGTGCGGCAGGCGTAGTTGCGGTTAATTCATTGGGACCAGCTTATTACGTTGATCCTAAAACCGGAAATTCCCCTCTAGGTTCGGAAAATAGATATGGATGGATTTCCGGACCGGTTATAAAACCATTAGCTTTATCAATAGTTCAAAGAATAAGGCAAGCTTTAGACATACCGGTAATAGGAGTCGGCGGCGTTAAAACTGCGGAAGACGTTGTGGAGTTTTTGGAAGTCGGTGCTTCTGCTGTAGGGATGCTTTCCTCCGCTTTGATCTTTGGAAAAGCGCAGTATAAAAGAATAGTCGACGGACTGGAAGAAGCTTTAAGAAAACGTGGATATTCCTCAGTGAAAGATGCAATAGGCAAAAAATTGGAAGTTAAGCATGCCGAATTCACAGTTAACAATCCCAAAGTGGATCCAGAAAAGTGTACCCTTTGTAAGCTTTGTGAATACGTGTGTCCTTACTTTGCCATAAAAGTTACCGATCGTGTTGAAGTGGATCCAAATGCTTGTTTCGGATGTGGTTTGTGCGAATCGAGATGCCCAACATCTGCCATAAGCGGGGTGCTAAAAAAATGAGCTACAAACTCAGATGTATCCATTGTGGAAAAACATACGAGCCAGGTGAAGTCCTCTACACGTGTCCCGCTTGCGGTCCACGTCTGGGAACTTTAGAAGTTGTGTACGATTCTTTACCAACAAAAAAGGATTTCGATTTAGAACACAAAGGTATATGGGCATTTTCCGACTTTTTGCCGGTTAAAAAGAACCATTTTGAAGTTCCACTCTTGGTTGGAAATACACCACTTTATGAAAAAAAAGAATTGGCAAAAGAGATGGGCCTTGCAAACCTTTACATAAAAGATGATGGAAGAAATCCCACCGCTTCTTACAAAGATAGGGCAAGCGCAATGGCAATAGCGAAAGCCAAAGAACTTGGTTACAACACCATATATTGCGCATCTACGGGAAATGCGGCTTCTTCATTGGCGGGGTTGACCGCCGCAGCAGGCATGAAAAGCGTTATTTTCGTTCCAAAAGCGGCGCCACAGGCAAAGATAACCCAATTGCTCGTTTACGGTGCAACCGTCATAGCCGTTGATGGAAGTTATGACGAAGCCTTTGATCTTTCTCTTGAAGTTGGACAGGAATTTGGCTGGTACTGCAGAAATTCTGCCATAAATCCCTATCTGTTGGAAGGAAAGAAAACCGGCGCCATGGAAGCGGCGTATCAGCTTAATTGGGAAATTCCAGATGTGGCTATGGTTTCAGTTGGAGATGGAACGGTTGTGAGCTCAATATACAAAGGTTTTAAGGATTTAAAAGATGCGGGTATAACAGACAAAATTCCTGTGATAATAGGAGTGCAAGCTGAAGGCGCTAATGCCGTAATGCGAACATTCGAATCTGGAATCTACGACAAGCCGCAAGACATAAAGGCTTCTTCAATGGCCGATAGCATCTCGGTGGGAAAACCAAGGGACGTTTTAAAAGCGTGTAAATACGTTAAAGCTTCTGGGGGAAAGTTCATCTCAGTTAGCGATGAAGAAATTGGAAGGGCGATAGTTGAAATGGCAAGAAAAACCGGTGTTTTTGCCGAACCAGCTGGTGCCACCACTTACGCTGGCTTAAAGAAAATAAGCAAGGAATTAGCTGGGATGAGCGTTATACTTTTCATAACCGGCAACGGTTTGAAAGATATAAATTCAGTGAAAAATTACGTTGGCCAGGTTCACGTCGTAAAACCAGACTTAAAAGCTGCCAAGGAGGTATTGAAAGATGCTGGTGCGATTTAAATTAAATGGCGAAGAAGTGGAAGCAGAAGCTCAAGATGATGAGAGAGCTTTAGACTTTCTAAGAAGGCTTGGAATGAAAAGCGTGAAGGAAGGGTGCGGCGAAGGGGAATGTGGAGCGTGTACAATAATAGTCAACGGCAGAAATGTTGTGTCGTGTCTTATGCTTGCACCCGAACTGGATGGAACAGAAACATGGACGACCGAAGGACTTTCTAAAAATGGCGAACTCGATCCAGTTCAAAAAGCATTTGTAGATTTAGGTGCCATCCAATGTGGATTTTGTACCCCAGGAATGGTAATGTCGGCAAAGGCGCTGTTAGATAAGAATCCTAATCCAACTGAAGAAGAAATAAAGAAAGGTATGGAAGGAAATCTTTGTAGGTGTACTGGCTATTTTAAAATAGTGGATGCGGTCAAAAAGGCGGCGAAAGAGAAGAATTGATATGCATTGCCGTGCTTGCAGCCGGAATGTCAAGAAGATTCGGAAAGCAAAAGTTGGAATATTCCTACAAGGGAAAGCCCATTCTTCAATGGACTTTGAATAAGGTGAGAAACTACAATACAAGGAAGCTCCTGATAGTCTCAAAAGAACTAGATCTTTCGAGATTTGATTTAAAAGATTTTGAAATCGTTGAAAACAAAGCACCACAAAACGGGCTTTCTTCATCTGTAAAGTTGGCTATTTCTAAATGCATGAAGAGCGAAGGTGTGCTTTTTTTGCTTGGTGATATGCCAGAGATGAAGCGTGAAAGTATTGAAAAAACCATTTCACTTGGAAAAAATCGTATAGCATTTCCAAAATTTAATGGGATAAAGGGATTTCCAGTTTTTTTGCCCTCAAAGTATTTCTCTGAAGCGCTAAAAATAAGCGGAGACGTTGGATTGAGAAAATTAATAAAAGCTCATATGAATGATGTTATATCTTTTGAGGACGATTGGAGTTGTGTCTTTGATGTAGATACGGTAAAAGATTTAAAAGACGCGAATGAACGTTGAAGGAAGGGAGGCATTGAAAAAAGTGGATTACACTTTTGTAGCCCCAAAAAGCGAAGAAGAGCTTTTAAAAGAAATGAAAGATGAAGGAACTTACCTTATGAGTGGCGGAACTGACTTACTTGTTAAAATAAGAATAGGAAAGGTGAAACCGAAGAAAATAGTGAGTCTTTCTAAAATACCTTCTCTTAAGTTCATAAAAGAAAATAGTGAAGAATTGATAGTCGGAGCAACCGTGACCCATGCTGAGCTCTTGGAATATAAAGCGCTGAGAGAAGAATTCCCAATCCTCTTCGATGCAGTGTACACCATAGGTTCACCTCAAATAAGAAACAGAGGTACACTTGCGGGAAATGTTATAAATGCTTCTCCGGCAGGAGATGGACTTTTGGCTTTGTATTTGTTGGAAGCCGAGATAGAACTTTCAAATGGTAAGATCGTTGGAATAGAAGATTTTGTAACGGGCCCATCAAAAACTGCGCTAAAAAAAGGAGAATACGTTAGAGCTATTCACATTCCAAAATCGAAGTGGGACATACATTACTTTGAAAAGGTTGGACAACGTAACGCCATGACGATTTCAGTTGTAAGCGTTGGCTGGCTGATCAAATGCGAAAACGATAAAATCAATGAAATGAGAATGGCATTTGGTTCGGTTGCGCCAACGGTTATAAGATTAAGAGACGTTGAAGAATTCGCGAAGGGAAAGAAGATAACCAAAGAATTCGTTGATGAAGTTTCCAAGATGGTAAAAAGCGATGTTAAGCCAATAGATGACGTGAGGGCTAGCGCCCAGTACAGGCAAAAATTATCTTCAAATATCGTTTATCGAATGATCGAGGAGGGAATCAAATGTTAAGTGGATTGAAGGAATATTTAAAACCGCAAACGCTTGAAGAAGCTTACGAAATGGCACAGGTTGACAATTCAATTTACGTGAGCGGCGGTTTAATGGTTGCAGCCTT
>WFYR01000073.1 GCA_015489955.1 Mesoaciditoga sp.
AGAAATAAGATGATTTACACCATAGGCAAAGATATTTTCTTTGAGAATCTGAACAATCTCAGAGTTTCTCATAGGGCCTTCAAATAATATTTACTTTCATTTGTTAACTTGGGGCCCTACCAGGGGCCCTAGCAGCATTTTTACCATTTACTTCTCATTGTTAACTTCCGACTTACTTTCCAATTGATCCCCTAAATTCGGCTTATGTCGAGAGTCAATACGCAAGCGATTTGTGTTAAAATATAAATGGGGACGAAATGGTTTCGACGGGGTGCGCAAAACATGAAAAGCGAGCCGAGGTTTTCTGTCTCCTCGTGAAAAAGGCGGAAACAAAAATAAACGTCAATAATGATTACGCACTCGCTGCTTAATAGAAGATAGCAGCCGTTTTCCGCTTTCTGATTGGAGAAGCGGGTAAAGCGTCAAAGATCCAATCTTACCCTTGCAGAGTTGTTTCCGGCTGCGAGGGGAAATTAAAGGAAACTTGGCATTTTCAACCGCGTCCACGCGGGTGAAAATGCGACACTAAAACGTGGACTGCGCTCGGAGACGTTCATGGCGTGCGCACTTCGGACACGGGTTCGATTCCAGTCGTCTCCACCAGGAAAGTCCTAAAAGGCATTAAAAAAACCCCTTCAATTGAAGGGGTTTTTATGTATTCTTATTTTTATCAGCCTTAATCATGGAATAGACTGATTAACGACAAAAGTTGCCACTGTTGAAGACACTGTAATTCCATCTTTAAACGTTTCTACATACCATGCGTAATAGTGATTAGGACCAATACTCACATTGACAGAAGTGCCACTTAGATTCGAGGCGACTTCTGTGTAACTAGTTGAAATGGTTGGTGGCGTGAAAGTTGCAAGATAAACCGTGTATGTGGCATTTGTTTCTGTAGAATCCCACGTGAACGTGTGATCAGTAGTAGCATTTAAAGTTATGGTCGTGTTGTTTGGATTTAAATTGTAAGCAGGTGAAAGTGGGTTTTCCACTACGAATTGAGCGGTAGCTGGATTCGAGTAAAGCACTCCCACTCGTGTTGTCACACTCCATATGTAAGTTCCAGGGGTGCTAACCGGTCCTATGTTGTAAGACTTGCTGTCTGATGTCAAAGTGGCAATAAGTGTTCCCATAGGATCAAAACAGGTCACTATGAAGAGCGCATTCGATTGTGTGGAATCCCAGGTGAGTGTTACATCTGTATTCGGAGAAAGTGAGGAGCCATTTGGAGATAAGTTATATGCTGGTGCCGGTGCTCCAATGGTAAAATAAGCCGGTGAAGATAAGGTACTTTCTCCCACGCTATTCCTACTTGTAACTTTCCACCAATAGTTTCCAACGTCTAAAGACGAAACTTCACAAGATGTTGCGCTTCCAACATGGATCACTTGATGTGTAATTCTCATGCCATTATTCAAAGTTCCAAGCTCGACGGTGAAAGTAACACTAGATTCATCCGATTTCCAGCTTAAAGTTACCGACGATGATGTGAATGTCTCACCATTGGGACTTAAATCGTAAGCGGCTACTGGAGAACCTTCCACTGTGAAAAATGCAAGGGTGCTCGGAATCGAACAATATCCATCACGCGAAGCGGTGACCGTCCATGTGTAATAGCCTGGGTCTAAAATACCAAAATTACAGTATTTGTTTTGAGTGGTCGTGCTCCTTTTTGTAAGCCCATTTGGTCCATTAAGCGTAACGTTAAATACCGTCGTTGCCTGTGAATCTTCTGTGGATTCCCAAGTAAGTGTAACATCAGAAGTGGCACTGAGAATTGTGGCATTTGGACTTAAATTGTAAGGAGAACTCACTTGTTGGAGTGTGAAATAGGCAACACTTGGGAGCGAACTTGAACCTCCAACTACAGTTGTAACTGACCATGTGTAGAAACCAAAAGATGGTAGGTGTACGTCCAAAAATTTGTCCGACGTGCTGACGTCTAAAATTCGACCCTTTTTCGAAGTGAGTGTGATTTCAAATTCAGGTGACGTCTCAGTCGACTCCCAACTCAATCTTACAGTTGATGTAGAAACGGTTATTCCATTTGGTTCTAAGTTGTAAGCAGGCTTTACACTAGTTCTATCGCCCACCACAAAGGTCATGGGAGATGACTCAGCCGTTCTGTTATGATTTATAGTGTAGGATTCAACAGTCCAAGTGTAATAGCCTTCGTTAAGTGGTGGGATCGTCAAATGAGTGGCCGTCTTCGGATCGGGAGAGAAATATCCAATAAACCCTTGCCCTCCACCATCTAAACTAATTGTGTACATAACATGCGTTTCGGAAGATTTCCAGCTTAGTTCCACGTCTGTGTTAGGAGCTACCACCGAGTTTGGTTTCAAGTCGTAGGCGGCTTTTAAAGGTTCGGTGGAAGTGTCCACAGAAATGGTGTTCGACGTTTTCGTTCCAACTTCGTTGTAAGACCAAACAAAGTAATTGTACGAATCATCTTTTTCCACGCTTACATCTGCGTAGCTTCTTGCACTTGCATCCACATTTGCTATTACCGTTGCTTCATCACCTATTTCCTGACGCAAGATCTTGAACCCATATAGATTGACATACGGCGAACTTTCATTCGACCAATCCCAGCTCAAATCCAATTCCGATGTGGAAGAAGACGTGATTCGAAGATTCGTAGGAGCTGGTGGAGTGATATCTGACGTCTTTATCAAACAGTTGGAAGAAAAACCAGAATAATATTTGTTTGAATAATGATCCGTATTCATGGCCCTTATTTTGTACGTGTAAGTCGCATTTGCGTATAGTTCATGATCTGTCCAGTTGATAATATCCGAATCAGACATTTTTGCAACGGTTAATGTAGCGGTTGTACCATCCAGCGTCCTGTAAATTTCAAATTCGCTTGTGAGATCCGGAGAGGTATCTTTGATTTCCAATGTTATCTCCGAATTTCCTGGTGAATCTGAATTTGAAGTGGCATTCAAAATGATTGGAGTCAACGGGGGAATTTGTTCAGTCCAAAATTTTGTAGTTGCCTGGAAAGATTCACCATAAGTGTTGTACGATTTTATGTTAAACGTATAATACGTGTTTGGTTGAAGACCTTCCACTACGCAAGATGTTGCGTCTTTTGGAAGATCGGCAACTTGAACATTTTCACCATTTTCATATTCATATATTTTGATCCCATCCTGAGATGTCAAATTGATATCTTCCAATGCCCATGTGAGAATTGCAGATGTCGCAGTTACGGTGTTCATTTTGAAGTTATCTGGCCGAGCCGGTACTATCGTAACTACATATTTTGAGCTCCCGTATTTATCTCTTGCCTCAATTCTGAAGTAATAAGGACGATTGTAGAAATAGTGATTCAAGTAATTATCAGATGTTATTAAATCGTATTCCTTATTTTTTTGAACGCCTAATGTTGTGTAATTCTTGCCGTCAAGAGAACCTGAAATATGGAAATCAACGTCATTTCCCGTGTTGGGACAATCAGGCTCTTTCCATGCAAAATGTAGTACATCTCCATTCTGTTCCCATGTATACTCCAAATCGTAGGGGGCTGGAGGTGGAAGATTGTACGTCAAGGTATCAGAAGGAGAGTCGTAATCTTTGTAAATGGCATGAACTACGTAGTTGTAAGTGTGTCCCTCTTTCAATCCTGAGTCCGTAAAAGTATTTGTATTAGCCGAAAGAGTGGCAATTGGCGTATTGTTTCTCGTCAACACACATTCGGTTGCCGTCGTTGAAAGATTTTCCCATTGAAGTGTGGCATAGCTTCCAATTATGTTCCTTATGCTCAAGCGGCTGGGCGGATACAAAATTAAGTCGTTCGCTTTTTCCCAACCGGAATAAAACGTTTTTCCATACTTCTGATAAAAACTGCGTATCTCGTAGTAGAAATTTCCATCTTTAGAGGGCTTATCGATCCAGCTTCGGCTATCAACTGGCACTGTGGCGACCTTTTCGTAATTTTTGCCGCCGTAACTCCTTCGTATTTCAAAACCATCCGCAAATTTAGGTTTATCTTTCCAACTAAGTGCCACGTTGTTATATCTCCCAGAAATTGAATTTTTTATAAGATTTAAAGTTAAATCTGTAGGCGTTGCTGGATTCTGGAATTTAGAGTATATTCTCCATTGCTTGTTGTAAAGACTGTAACTTGGGGTTCCAATAAGATTATCCAACCCTTTTATGTCTAAAGCTATTCCAGCATCCAAATTGGCGTAAAGATCAAGCCAATCTCCTCGTGAGTTGTTCTGATTATACTCAAGGGATGGTTGAATGTATACATATGGACCAACTACTCCATAGATGTAAAAATAAAGATCTGGTTCTAAATACGCATTTACGTCATAAGTAGTTGAACCACCATAGTTTTGGTTGAAATGAGCGTTGAAATCATTATCCAACTTACCAATACTGCTCCATCCATCTTCATGGGTATATTTAGCTCCCGCAGTTAATTTAAGAGTGTAGTCGTACCCCGTGTTGATGTTCAAAGGAGCATTTCCGGCTTCCACACCAGCTGATACATCTAATACAGGATATATAACAACGGGAATCGGGCCTATAGAAAATTCAATTGGTTCAAAATCGACAGTGGCAATTGACGTTGATATACCATTAATGGATGCGTTACCATATCCCAATCCCAAACCAGATTCTGCCACAAGACTCAAGTTGTTGTCGAATTTAAAAGTGTTTGAGAATTTGAATTTTTTCACCTTATGCAAGCTTATATGCAGGCTGAGACTGCAATAATATTTAAGGCCGAAATGACCTTTAAGCGTTATTTGATCGTCAGTGGTATAAGGATTCCCATCTTCATCGTAAATAGGTATACTAAAATTAACATTCTTACCCATGACTTTAACGCTTTCTGTTTTTACCGCAGGTTGGGCTGAACTTATCATCACAGTTGCAGAAAATTCCGCGTTTCCATTTTTCACAACATCCGTTAAGGAAACAGGTGTGGATGTAACGATTATCTGACTTCCTTCCTTGGTAACAGATTCCACTTTTCTTAAAAGACCATTCGGTGTTTTATTTGTTATAGGGGCAACCAAAAAGTCACCTTTCTTAAGGGTTGCATACCTTGGGTCTGAAAACTTTATTACCGCTCCGTTATCTTCAACCGTTGAAACCGACTTTTCTATATCTTCTGTGTTCATTACGCTGGTATTGGAAGCAATTTGAACCGGAGTGGTCATGGTTTTCACAACGTTGGAATAACCAGATTCACAAGATGAATTATAGGCTCTCATCTCATAATAGTAAGTTTTTGAGGCTTCCAAATTGCCGTTGGTGTACGTCAATTGATCTTTTGAAAAGGTAGATATTTGCATAAAGTTCAAATCATCTTCTGATCTATAAAGCTTGAATCGCACGACTCCTGTGGCAGCTTCACTCCATGAGAGGCTTATATCATGCGTCGCCGATGATGTGATGCTTAAAATTGGTGCCAAAAGGCGTGGAACGGCTTTTATGACGTTACTGAACGGAGAGTCGCCGATTTCATTGTAAGCCAAAACTTCGTATTGGTACGTTTGATTCGGAGTAAGATTCAAATCGGTATACGTTGTTGTATTGACTGCAACAGTGGCAATTGGGGTAAAAGCAGAATTTGTACTGGAGCGATAAACGACAAAACCTCTTTCGTTATCGGAGTTATCTTTCCATTTCAAAGTTACAGAATTGTACGTGAGATTGTCCACGTAAAGCGATGAGGGATTGAACGGCTTTTCTTGCTTCGTGATGACAGAAATAGCCAAGCTTTTGGATGATTCTTCTGTAAGATAAAGAGCGCTAACTTTGTAAAAATAAGTGGTCGCATGGTGAAGGGGTGTATCCGTAAACGTATTTTTTCCGCTGTACGCAACTTTAGTATAAGTTCCAGTTGAGCTGTTTGAACGGTAAATGTAAAATCCGTCATAGTGTTCAGATGCGTAATCCCATTCAAGTTCCACGCTTCCGGGAGTAGTTGATACTTCACGAAGATTTGTTGGAATTAAGAGCTTTGTCATAGCCTTTAGAGGTGTGGAAAAATCAGATTCTCCTTGTGCGTTGTACACTTTCGCCTTGTAATAATAAATCGTGTTTGGTTGCACATCTTTATCCACGTATTCGTTGTTTTGATAGGTCAAAGTGGAAGTTTTTGTGAATCCACTGTCAGGCGATGAGCTTTTGAAAAGGAGAAGGGTATATTTTTCCTCCGGATTTATCCAGGATACGCCAATATCATCGGTAGAAGAACTAAAAATTTTTAAAGAAGGAGGCTTGTATTTAAGCGCAAAAGTTTTGGCAGAAGCAAGGTTGGAAAAGGCTGAATTTTGCGATTCGCTTTTAGCTTTTACTTTGTAATAATAAGTCGTATTTGGCAAGAGCCCTTTATCCTCATACGAATTGGAAGAAACCTCGGTTTGCTTTTCAAACTGCTTACTTAAAGAATCCGTTCTGTAAATTAAGAATTTGTCAGCTGAGCCGTTCCATTCAAGATGAATGGTAGAAGTGCTGATAGCAGTGGCTTGCAAATTAGTAGGTGAGGGAGGTGAGAAGAGAAAACACCCCGAGAGCAGTAAAACCGCTACACTAGTTGTTAACACCAAAAACCACACTTTCTTTTTCTTCATAGGTAAGCCTCCTAATTTAAAATATGCCCTTACTGTTGTGTTTACTTTTATCTCCGTAAATAGTTTAGATGGTTTTTGAAGCTCAAATTATGCAGGCCTGAATATTAAAATCACATTGGCTCAACAAAGTCTCTTAATCCTAAGCTGGCCTTTTTGCAACCAGAATTGAGAAGTCATTCATAGTGGGAAGAATTAGTCTCAATCTTCTTCGTCGGCTCCGCCGACACTTTCCCCCCTCACGTAGGGGCAAACTTTTCAATTTGGAAAGTAGCTCTCTTGACTTTTTAGAATATCCTCCCCAAACTGGGAGAAGTGGCAATGTAGTTGACAAGGAGGGTTCATCTTTCCTTTTGGTTTCTCAACGGCCTTCCAATTGATTTCTTTATCTTCACGCACAATGTGAGTTCTTAATTCGACTTGCACAATTTAAAAGGAAGTTCATTTTCTTATTTTGATAATTGTAAAACAAAAACAATAATTTGTCAACAATTAATCTTGTATGCGAACACTATGCGAACATCACGAAAGGTATCACAAAAAACAAAAGCGTTCTATACTCAACCAAATTTAGATATACAGAAATTACCCCTTTATGATTTGAAAAGAGGAGCCTATAAATTTCTCTAAATCTGCCTTGCAACTTTCTTTTTTAACTTCGTTTTCAAAGAAGTTTCTCACCGCTTCTTTGAATTTGTGGAATTTATCGTAATAAATTCCTACTACCTTCTTTTTCGCATATTTCCTCTTAAGAGTCTCTCTCAAAGTTTGTGTAAAGTTGGTGCCGAGTAAAGCACCCCCAGACGAGTGTCTGAGAGCGCATTCTTTTTTAAAAAAGTACCGCGGAAAAATCACTTCCTCCTTCTTCGTTGTTTTCATTTTTGGAAGTTTCACCAGGCACGTAATCTTCAACCATGTTTAAAACTTCGTATTCGTCGTTTTCTCCACCGAGTATGTATATCTTTCCATCATATTCGGCTCCTCC
>WFYR01000074.1 GCA_015489955.1 Mesoaciditoga sp.
CCCACCATCATCGCTAAAGTAGACAATCTTATTTGAAAGAAAAAGTGTGAAAACTAATAATGTGAGGATAGAAACAATGATCATCACTTTCCAACGTTTCATCTTTCAATCCCCCTATTTCAAAATTTCTATACAAATTCATTGTACAATTCCATTCTCCTGAGGGTCAAATTTAGCGATCTCGTAAACATGCATGAGATAAGGACTTGAAAGGGGTGAAATTTGTTATATCACCCTCATGAATGGCTATTTTAGTGATATAATTTTATGAACAAGTGCTTTAAGTGCAGAAGGAGTGCTAATTTTGAATTATCTCTTTTTGTCTCTACTTAGGGTGATTAAAAAACACGGATCGTTTTCTTATCCATTCATAAATTATGCTTTGAAAAATCTTCATTTTTCCAAAGCTCAAGTTGCTTGGATCAAATCTATAAAATATGAAGGAATGTATTTATACAGGCTTGCCATGGATGAAGTGAAAAATGGCCTCAATGCATGTTCAGACAACAATCTCAAGTTTTTACTTCTTTCTGAAAAATTAGAACTTCTAAGATTTCTTGGTAGAAATAAGATGGCAGACAGGCTTTATTCACGAATGAGAAAAGATTTATCCTTTCTTTCCCCGAGCGTAAGAGATATCATTGAGGTTGAATTTACCGCACATCGCTCTTTCTTTCATGAGAAAAAAGATTGTTTAGGAAAGATAAGTAAGGAAAACAAGAATTTCAACGATTCGGCAAAAGTGTTTCTTGAAATAAACGTTGGAAGGAATTTGGTAAGAAATGAAAAGAAGGAAGGCTTAAAACATTTCAGAAAGGCTTTTGAACTTGCGAGAACTATTCCGCATCCATCTGGAATGGTTACATCCGCGAATGCCTTAGCGTGGTACGGAAAGAAATACAATATGGATGAAGCAACTCGTTATGCAAAAGATGCTCTTTATTGGCTTGGATGGTACTTTGAGAATCCAAGGCTTTACGTTTTCGACACGGCCTTAGAAGTTTTAAACGAGACAAATGATACATCTTTTTATGAAGTGGCAAAAGACTTTATCTTTCTTTACGAATCATCTCCAAAAGAAGAGAAGAAAAAATACAAAAAGCGGTACACACAAGCGAAGCGTATACTTTCAACCACATTCTATAAATCAGATGGGAAGATGAGAATATTTCTAAGGAAATTGAACAAACAAAAATATCTGGAAAGAGCAAATATTTCAAAGATGGAAATATACAACATTCTCCATTCAAAAGTTAAAAACATACGAGGAGAGACGATAAGGAAGATAATCTCAAAAAATCATGAATTGTTCAAAGAGATAGAACTGTCCAAACTTCCAGAGGGATTCATCTGTGAGATGGCGAAGAAAAAAGAGGGGCTTCAAGATGGAATAGACGCCGTGATAAACGAACGACAAACGTTGGATCCATTCATCCAGGCGAGAAAAGATTTGGCAAAGGCTTATCTTGAAAGAATGGCGAAAAGGATGAGAAAAAGATTCATACAAAAATACATTGCCATGGATAAAGAGGAAAAGAAAATCATAGACAGATTTGCAAGAGATTACATACGATATGACATAAGATGGTCAATGAGGGTGAGTGTTCCAGATGAGATGAAGGATTTGATTCAATCTTTTCATCTCAAAAAAATCCCAGCGGCTCTTGGCTATTGGGCTCTGGATGATGAAGAAGATAGAAAAAAACTTGTTGATGTGTTGAAAAGAACATACTTTTAAGATTAAAGAGGTGAATTCACATAAATTGCGAAAAGATCTTGTCTCCATTTTTACAAGACATAAGAGAAACTGTTGGAAAGGGCAAGTTGTATGTAGCATTTTCAGGAGGATTAGATTCAAGTGTTGTGGCGGCGCTTGCCAAAATGGCTCTTGGTAAAGAAAGAGTGGAACTTGTGACCACACGTTTTTATTTCACCTATCCTCAAACTCTGAAAATAGTTAAAAATTTTTCGAATTCACTTGGATTAAAACACACTTTTATAGATGCAACTGAATGGCAAGCGAAGATATGGAAGGGTGGACCTTCGTGCAACGCATGTACAAGAGGTCCCAAGCTTACAAGCGTAAAAGAATACGCCAATGGTGAATTGGTTGCCACGGGGGCTGAAAATGAGGATACGTGGGGACAATGTGGTTTGAAGGTGTTTAATGGCTTTTACTCTCCGCTTTTTTCCACTTCGCGAGAGAAAGTTAGGGAATTGGCCGATTGCCTGGGAATAAAACCCCAAAAAATAGGAGAAAATGAAGGAAGAGAAGGATGTATTCTTAAACATCTTTTAAAGATGATGGCTGTTCCAAATTTTCATGGGGCCGCCGTTTACAAGTCGAATACTTTGTTGATGGATATTGTTAAAAAGAGCGGATTAAATTTTTCCATAGCAAACGTTAAAATCATAGGTCCCCTTTCGAAAAATATAGCGCTGATAAATTTAAAACCATTTCCTCCACACGAACTTGAAAAAGAAATAAAGAAGAAAATCATGGAAATTGATGAAATATCTGAAGTTGAACTTGTTAAGGAACCTGTTGCACTGGAAATTATTGCGAATCCTGGAATTTATAACAACGAAAGATCGAGATATTGGATAGAGAATGGGAGACTCGCCCCTGATTTTTCTTCTAAAATAGAGGTTATTTGGAAATTATCCAAAAATAATCGTTTAAAGACTTTTAGCGTCGTTTCTTATCACTTTAAAAGCTAAGAATTTTTAAAAGCCGTTACCAAAATTAGATCGTCTCCATCTGTTCCAAGAATTGCGGTAATGGTGCCATTGGTGATTCTTATTCGACCATTTTTCTGCAACTTTGCCTGAGAACTTTCATCTTCAAGTAAGTCTTTCAATTCCTTAAAAGTTATTCCACGCTCTTGAAGGCGCTGATAAGCGTGCGGAGAGAGGGAAAGGTATCTTTCAATAGAAGAAATATATATTTGAGACGAAGTGTGAAAATTTTTTATCTTCGTTCCAGATGTGATCAGCCAATAAACGATACCGATCACAAATACGATGAAGAGAATTTGCAGTACCATTAAAAATTGAAAAGGGTAGAAAACCCTTTTCAATTCACTCCCAACAATTTATTTATTTTCGAGCGATTAAAACCCACCACGATTTGATTCCCTATTTCTATGACGGGTACTCCATATTGATGCGTTTTCTTTACCATCAATTCTGCCTCTTTTGGATTTTTAGACACGTCCACGTCTTTAAAGGGGAGGCCTAAAGATTTAAAGTAATTCTTTGCCGCCCTACAATGAGGACAAGATGGTGTGGAATATATCTTTATTTTTATAGCCATCTTTACACCTCCATGATCTTTTTATACCCTGGGTGAGTATGAATTCATAAATATTATACCAAATGAATCTTATTTTTTCAACTGTCCGAATTGACTCATAAAAAGTCCCCTCCTGTGAGGGGACTTTATCGTATGACTATCCTATTTTATTATTTAACAGCAGCTTTCAAATCAGACACTCTATCTAATTTTTCCCACGGAAGATCCAGATCATCTCTTCCAAAATGCCCGTAAGCGGCAACTTTCTTGTAGAGAGGTCTTAAGAGATTAAGATTTTTTATTATGGCACCTGGCCTAAAATCAAAGAGATCATTTATAACTTTGGTAAGTTCAATGTCGGATACAACACCCGTTCCGTAGGTGTCAACAAATATTGAAACTGGTCTTGCAACACCTATGGCGTAAGCAAGTTGAACAAGGCACTTTTTTGCCAATCCAGCCGCAACAACGTTTTTTGCCACATATCGTGCCATATAAGAGGCCGAACGGTCAACTTTTGTTGGATCTTTTCCGCTAAATGCTCCTCCACCATGGGGCGCGACTCCTCCATAAGTGTCAACGATTATCTTTCTACCTGTTAATCCCGTGTCAGCCATTGGACCACCTATGACGAATCTTCCTGTTGGATTTATATATATCTTGGTATTTTTTGTCATGTACTCCTGAGGCACAATTTTGTTTATAACTTCTTCACGAATTCCATTTTCAAGGTCAGTTTCAGAAACATTAGGATCATGTTGTGTAGAAACTACAACGGCATCCACGGCTATTGGCTTTCCATCATCATCAAATTCAATGGTTACCTGGGTTTTACCATCAGGCCTTAAAAAGCCCAACACCTTTTCTTTTCTTACCTGGGTTAGCCTTCTGGCAAGTTTATGGGCCAAAGATATACTCAAAGGCATATACTCTTCCGTTTCGTCTGAAGCGTAACCAAACATTATGCCCTGATCTCCAGCTCCTATTTTTTCTAAAGGATCTTCAGCTTTTTCTCCTTCTTTGAATTCAAGGGAGTTATCCACACCAAGTGCGATATCTGGAGATTGTTCATCAATGGCAGTAACAACGGCGCATGTTTCTCCATCGAATCCGTACTTTGCACGTGTGTAACCTATGTCCAGAACAGTTTGACGAACAATGGTTGGTATGTCTATGTAAGCTTTCGTCGTCATCTGTCCAGCAACCATCACTTCTCCCCTTAAAACGAACGTTTCTACAGCTACACGACTTTGTGGATCCTGAGCCAACGCTTCATCCAAGATCGC
>WFYR01000075.1 GCA_015489955.1 Mesoaciditoga sp.
ATTCAAGTGACGGTCATAGCAGATGGAGAATTCTGTTCTCCCGCATTCTTGGACTACATTCATAGAAATGGGTACCACTACATTGTGAGAATGAAAAAGAGCATGCTTTTCAACGGGAAAAAGATAGGCTCTTATTCGATTAGAACAGATACGAATGGCTTGTATGACTTTGGCTTTGGCAAATACACATCCATGAGTATGAATGCAAGAGTGGTGGCAAATATTCATAACAAGCAAGTGTATTATCTCGTGACGGATTTGAACTATCTTAGCTCATTCATAGTGGATACATATCGCAAGAGATTTCTCATAGAAGAAACATTCAGAGATTACAAAAGTGGCATGGGATTTGGGAAATATTCGAATGGGATGGATGAAAAGAGATTGCTTGCTTTGTTATCTATATACACGCTTTCATACATGAGTATGTATGAAATGACGAAAGGAATTGTCAAAGACGGAAGATATTCTTTTTACACGAGATTCAGAAATAAGATGATTTACACCATAGGCAAAGATATTTTCTTTGAGAATCTGAACAATCTCAGAGTTTCTCATAAGGCCTTCAAATAATATTCACTTTCATTTGTTAACTTGGGGCCCTGTTAGGTCACCCTGTTAAATCTTGTGTAGTTTGAAAGCAATTTACACTTTGGTTTGTGGTAACATAGTTCTAACGAAATGTTATGGGAGGTTTGAAAAAATGGAAATTTCCAAGAGAGTTGTAGAACACAGAAGATGGTTTCATCAGCATCCAGAACTCGGATTTGAAGAATATGAAACGTCCAATTACATAGCGGAACACTTAAAAAAAGCTGGAATACCTTTCAAAAGGCTTAAAACCGGCATAATAGCGGATTTGAACGTTGGCTCTTCTCAAACATACGCGCTAAGGGCGGACATAGATGCGCTTCCTATTCAAGAAGTTGAAGGGCGGGAGTACGGTTCTAAAAATCCCGGAAAAATGCATGCTTGTGGTCACGATGCGCATGCCGCCATGCTTTTAACTGCAGCGGAATACATGGCAAATCATATGCCAAAGAAAAATGTACGATTTATCTTTCAACCTGCCGAAGAAGGTAGAGGCGGTGGGGAATACATGGCAGAGCATGGTGCTGTTGATAACGTTGATATGGTTTTTGGAATACACGTTTGGTCAAAGACAAAGGCGGGAGTATTTGAAGTTAAAGAAGGCCCATTGATGGCTGGAGCATCTGAGTTTGAAGTGCAAGTAATTGGTTCTGGTGGTCACGCCGCTTCTCCACATCTTACCGTTAATCCAATAGCCATTGGAGCCACTTTGGTAAATGAGATTTTTAAAATCAGGATGCTCTCAGTTGATCCAATAGAAACCGCTGTGGTGAACGTTACATCTTTTAACTCGGGAAATACGTTTAACGTTGTTCCACAAAACGCCACTATTCTCGGGACGATAAGGGCATTTTCAAATGAAACAGAACAAATCGTGTTTGAAAAGTTCAAAAACCTAGAACAGCTCGTGAAGGCTTTGGGAGCAACTATGAAAACTAAAATAGACGTCGTGACCAGACCGGTTTTGAATTCAAAGGAAGCCATTGAAGTTGCACGGTATGCAATAGAAAAATTGGGATTTGAAAGTGTTGAGGCAACGCCAACGATGGGAGGGGAAGATTTTTCCTTTTACCTTCAAAAAGTTCCAGGAGCTTTCTTCTTTTTAGGCGTTAGAAATGAGAAAAAAGGCATAACATCTCCACATCATAGCCCCACTTTCGATGTAGATGAAAGTGCTTTGGAAAAAGGAGTGAGATTCTTCATAGAACTTTGCAATTAAAAGCTCCCTTTTGGGGAGCTTTTAATTCAAAATTTTCTTCATCTTTTCAAGCATTTCCTTATTTAAAAGCTCATCATTTTTGTAATACAAAACGGGAGCCCTGAAGTATGAAACTTTTCCTCTCATATCCATGGGAATTAAAAGTTCAAATTCGTCCCTGTAATCCTTCCAATTTATCAAAACCGGTGTTGCTAGCCCATCTTTCAAGCACTCATCCAGAGTTTGAAAGTGTATTACATTCTTAAATGCATCCTTTATGTCCTTTATTTCTTCCTCTGGTAAATAAGTGTACACTTCAACGTCTTTTAGTTGATCAAAACCTATTCCCGCTTTTTGTCGGTAGATCAGGGTATTGCCATTTCTCAACCTGTAAAATTTGGTTTTTTCATCTATTTCCCTATTGTGAGCGACACGTCCTATCAGAGCCGCATCAATATTTCCGTTGTAGAGTAAGTAAAGCACTTCTGCGGCGCTTGAAGAGGGAAATACGTCGATATTTTCGAAGTTTTGAGCTATCTTTTCCGCGTAAGGTTCCATAGTTGGGCAGTAAGACATTTTTACCATATTCACACCTCCAAGTTTGTCTTCATCTTTTCATCTTCTGTAAAAGCTTAAAACTATATCACCGTACTTTTTCCTTTTAAAAAGGTATATGTGCTTTCCATTCTCAGGGGGCATCTCTTTCTCAAAAGATTCTATTATTCCAATACCATCTTCCTTTAAAAGTTGACTATGATAGTCCAAAGTCTTAAAAGCTTCCAAAGTTAGCCCCGTTCCAAAAGGAGGGTCCATAAAGATGATATCGTAACTCTTTCCTTTTTCTTCAAGCCTTCTTACCGCTATCCTGAAATCAACGTTTATTACTGTTGCTTTAGAAGCGATCTTCTCAAGGTTCTTTCTTATCGTCCAGCAAGAAGATCTAGCTATTTCAACGATTGTCGCATTTCGCGCTTCTCTGCTCAACGCTTCTATTGTAACGATACCACTTCCTCCAAAAAGTTCCAACACATCCTTACCTGTAACGTCGATGGTATCGTAAATGGCTTCTCTCACTATAGCAGGTGTGTACCTTGTCCTTTTATCCTTTACAGAAGAAATAATGGTTCCTTTGTACTTTCCACCTGTTATTTTCAACTCATCCAACCTCCACAAATTTTATCCTTTCACCGTATCTTCTTTTTATCTCTTTCATTAAATTTGGATGTTTTTCAAGTTCCGGATCGAAATTTATTAGCTCTTCAGCGTCTATTTTAGCATGTTGAAGAAGTTTCTCATCGCTTATGAGATCTGCAACTTTGAATTCTGGTAAACCGTGTTGACGCGTTCCCATGAATTCTCCTGGCCCCCTCAATTTTAGATCGTAATTTGATAATTCGAACCCATCATATGTGTGGGCAAAGTAATGAAGTCTTTCGTTTTCACTACCATTAGTTAAAAGGATGCAATAAGACTTTTCTCCTCCCCTTCCAATACGCCCTCTTAGCTGATGAAGTTGAGCCAGGCCAAATCTTTCAGGATGTTCTATGATCATCACGTTGGCATGGGGGATATCTATTCCAACTTCTATAACTGTTGTTGAAACGAGAAGTTTTACCCTCTTCATTTCAAAGTCCTTCATAATCTTTTCTTTTTCTTCTGAGGGCATTTTTCCATATAACAAGCCAACGTTGTAGTCTTTAAAAGGACCATTTGCAAATTCTTCGTATATTTCTTTTGCCGCTTTGATATCCAATTTTTCTGATTCTTCAACAAGAGGAGAAATCCAGAAAACTCCTGTGTCGTTGTCCATTTCTTCTTTCACAAAATCAAAAACTTCATTTCTTTTTGAAATATTCACGAGCAATGTCTTTGGCTTTTTCCTTCCTTGTGGCATTTCATCTATAGTGGTTATGTCTAAATCTCCATATATGGTCATTGATAACGTGCGGGGAATTGGCGTTGCAGTCATGAACAGCGTGTCGACGGCCTTCCCTTTTGATATTAGGGATTCTCTTTGTCTGACGCCAAATTTGTGTTGCTCGTCTATCACAACAAGACCTAAGTTGTTGAAAATCACGTCTTTTTGAATTAGCGCGTGTGTACCAACGACTATATCAATTTCTCCTTTTGAGATCCTTTCTTTTATTTCTTTTTTTTGTGTCGATGGCGTTGATCCGGACAGAAACTCCATTTTTATTCCAAGTTTTGAAAAATCTTTTTTCAGTCTTTCAAAATGTTGGCTCGCCAAAACGTACGTAGGCGCCATAAAAGCAACTTGAAATCCGCTTTCTATCACATCCAGCATGGATATCTCTGCCACTACCGTCTTTCCACTTCCAACATCGCCTTGCAAAAGTCGGTTCATGACCACAGCTTTAGAGAGATCTTTCTCTATCTCTCTTAGAGCGCGTTTTTGCGAAGAAGTCAATTCAAATGGTAAAGCTCTTACGAAAGAAGATGACAATTTTCCTGAAAAATTCTTCGCTACGCCTCCCTTTGACTGAAGCTTTTTCTTAACCATTAGTTGTGAAACTTGAAGAAGAAAGAATTCTTCGTATGCCAATCTTTCCTTTGAAGACCTTAAATGGTATTCACTTTGCGGAAAGTGAATGCCGTACATGGCCCTTTTTACGTCCAAAAGCTTTCTCTTTTCCATTATTTCAATGGGAAGGATTTCATCAATTAGATGGACGTAAGGTATGTTGGCTTCCATTATGATTCTCATCATTTTTTGAGAAATTCCCGCGGTAAGATCGTAAATAGGAGTGATTTTGACGTTTTTCTCGTCCACAATTTCAAAATCTGGTGAAGTCACTTGATATTGTCCGTAGTTATTCTTGACAATTCCGCTAAAAGCTATGCGATTAGCGTTTTTAAGAGAATTGAAAAGATACTCCTGGTTAAACCAAACAAGGTACATGTTGGAAAAGCCATCTGTAACCACAGCGGTGATTATGGTATAACCCTTTACCCTCTTTTTTTCCACGCTTACCATTTCAGCCGTGGCACAAACACGCTGGCCTGGTTGCAAGTCGAGAATATTAAGAGGTTTTCGCCAATCGTCGTAATTTCTTGGAAAGTGGTACAAAAGGTCCCTTACGGTGAAAATTCCCAATCTATTCAAATATTCTTCGCGTGATGGTCCAACTTTTTTCGCGAATTTTACAGGCGAATCTATATCAATATCAATTTTTTTTGAAGGTTCCAAAGGAAGTGACGTTAGATTTTCTTTTCTCATTTTTTCTATCATCAAGAGACCATTTTGAAGGCGGATCTTTTGTCTTTCGTCAGGTAGTTTTGAAAAACCAAAGAAATACCTGCAGAATTTTTCCATTCTCTCTTCAGCATCATGTGGCACGGCTTTGATTTTTGAGAAAGATTTCAAAAAAAATTTCTCGATTTCTGAGGCATTTTTCCTTTTTTCTAACGCTTTTTTGAAGAGAGTCTCAGAAAAATCCAAGAATTCTTCAAAGAGCATTTCACTTTTCATTTTTTCAGATTCAATTGCGTTGCGGGATCATTTGCAAAATACGTGGAAGTGGCTACAGACTCAATACCCAATTGTTGCAATTCCAATTCGTCTACTTGATTTCTTGCGAAAAATCCCATAGTTGCGATAGTAACGGCGATAAGTATACCAACTACCAATATGCTAAGCTGTCCTTTACGCATCTATATACCCCACATATGGCATGTTTCTGTACTTTTGATCGTAATCGAAACCGTATCCAAGTATGAATTTATCTTCCACGTTGAAGCCTGAAAAATCCACAGGTGTTTCTATCTTTCTATGAGCTCGCTTTTCAAAGAGAGCGGCAACCTTTAAAGTTGTAGGATCGTACTTTGAAAAGTATTTCAGTATGTAGTTCAAGGTTATCCCCGTATCGACTATGTCTTCAACAACCAGTATGTGTTTTTCAGTTATGCTTTCATCAAGCCACGATTTCACACGGACCCTCTGGGTACTTCCCTGACCGGCGTAACTGGAGACTTGAACAAAGCTGTAAGAGACATTCAAACCGATTTCCAAAACAAGATCGCTAAAAAAATGAACAGCCCCTTTTAAAACACAAACTGCCACAATTTCATCCGTCATTGGTTTGTAAAAATCGGTTATCTCTTTTCCCATCTCTTTAATCCTTTTTTGAAGCTGCTCTCTGGTGTAAAGTACGTGCACATCGCCACCTCCAATGAAATTCATGTCTTTAACGTGAAATTGTCTATCTTTTTAACTATGGAAGGGGAAATCTTTCCAGCCTTTCTGGCAGTTATTCTGTTAAGAATAAAAAAGTATATTCCCACAATCACTCCAGCCACTCCAAGGGAAACGTAATCGTTTGTTCCAAACAAATATTTAAGAGTCAAAATTGTGGCCAGCAAAATGACTACGGGAATGCCGTAAAGAAGCCCTGAAAGAGCAGACACACTAACGTGTTCTGGAATATTTATTTCTACCATATCTCCAATCTTCACATCGTAATTGTTGGGATTTACAACATGAATGTGTTTTTTGCTTCCGCATACAGAATTCAAGGGACAACTTTGACATGCCGCAGCATCATTTGAGAAAGTCTGCACTTCTATTGTTCGTTTTTCGATTTTTAAAATTTTCGCCATTTCATGCATTTTGATCAACTCCTGATATAATTATATCATCATAGCGTTTTACAAGTTGGTGAATTTTTTCGTTATAGTTTAAGGAGTGTGAGCCGTCTGAAAAGAATCTTGATCATGACTGATGGAGGAGCGATGAAAAATCCAGGAAGAGCTGCGTCGGCTTTTGCCATAAAAAAAGGCAATAGAATCGTTTGTATTCATTCTGAGTGTGTTGGAAGCACTACTAACAACGTCGCGGAATATAAAGCTGTTATAATGGCGTTGAAATACGTAAAGGAACGTTTCAAAGATGCTAATTTCATTCTTCAAAGTGACAGTCAACTTGTTGTAAAACAGTTGTCTGGCGAATATAAGGTAAAAGCGAAAGATCTGTTGCCCCTTTTTAATGAAGCAAAGAAACTAGTTTCGGAACTTTCAGTCAAAGTGATATGGGTCCCACGTGAAGAAAACAAATTGGCCGATTTTCTCGTTGGCATGATCAGGAGGAACGAAAGTGGATAAGATATTCGATGTGGTCTTTTCTCCAAAAAATTTTTTCAGAGTTTCAAAATACAAGCGCTTTGATTCAGTGATCGTTTTGCTGACGGTATGGTTTACAAACGTTTTGGTTTTATACCCATCGCTGAAGTACACACCTTTTTTTGGGAGATTCGTGATCTTTTCGTTAATTGGATTGGGCCTTTTTTTCATTTACTGCATTCTTTCAATAGCCGTACACGTGATATTTGGCGGTGCAAAGAGAGATTCAATGATTGGGTTTCCGTACGTGATGATTCCCCATGTTATGAGTGGATGGTTTTTTCTCTTATCTTTGAACAACAAGTGGCTTTCTTTTCTTTACCTTTTACCTGTTGGGTGGTCAGTGATACTCGAGTTTTATCTCGTCAGATCGTCAACGACCCATGGGATGATTTACACGATTGTCGTAAGATTTTCAAGAGATGTGATATTTGTGCTTGGAATGTACGCCTTTTTAAGGGGATGGATAATTTGAACGTTGGAATGATGACCGATACTTACATTCCTCAAGTTAACGGTGTTGCCACATCTGTAAACCTTTTTAAAAGGTATTTGGAAAATTTGGGAGAAAGAGTTTACGTTTTTGCGCCAATGGTGCCCAAAAATGAAAGTAATGCGTTTAAGGTAAGTGGGTTGAAATTTCTTTGGGAAAAACAGCATCGCCTGGCCATTCCAATATCACACAAAATATACAATTTGACATCCCGGCTGAATATAGATATTATTCATTCACATGCCCCTTTTAGCATGGGATTTCAAGCTTTAAGGGTAAGTGAAAAATTGGGCATCCCACACGTTCACACTTATCACACTCTGCTTACCGAGTACCGCCATTACATTCCGTTACCGTTCAGACCAACCGAAGAAGCTGTGAAAGAATTTAGCGCCTGGTTTTGCAACCTTACAGATACCGTCATAGCTCCAACTGATAAAATAAAAGATGAACTCCTGGGATACGGTGTCACAGTTCCAATACATGTTTTGCCAACTGGAATAGACGTTGAGAATTTTCAAAGGCCTTTGACGTTTTCCATAAAACAAAAGCATTCCATTCCACAAAATCACAAAATAATCCTTTTTGCCGGAAGAATAGCAAAGGAAAAAAATGTGGATTTTCTGTTGGAAGCCTTTGCCCTTTTGCGTGCATCTTTTAAAAATGTGACATTGATTATGGCAGGAAATGGTCCGGAAATGCAAGAGATACTTCACAAAGCGCGTAGACTGGGACTTGAAAGGAATGTGATTTTAACCGGTTATGTTAACCGTAACGTGCTCATCGAGTATTATCGACAAGCGGATGTTTTTGCATTCGCTTCTGTGACAGAAACTCAAGGCTTGGTAGTTTTAGAAGCACTTGCCGCCGGATTGCCCGTTGTGGCAGTTGCCAAAGAAGGGGTTAAAGATGTCTTAAGAAACGAAGTTGGATGTCTTCTTTTGGATGAGGTCGAAGTGGTATCATTTGCCAAAGCTTTAGAAAAGATGTTAAAGGATGAAGAATTTTCGAAAGAGATGACTAAAAAAGGTGTAAAATACGTTACAGAGCATTGGTCAATGATGACAATGGCAAGAAAAGTGGATGAGATTTACAGGGAATTGGTCTTATCTTCGACTAAAAAGAGGAGGAAAAAGGATGGTACCAAATCTTTTTTTACTTATTTACGCCGTTTCGGATTACGCGTTTTCTAACAATTCTTTGGTTTACTCAAATGACAAAAAAGAGGTACAAAAAGCGATCACCTGGAGCGTATTGATATCTTTGTCGTTTACTTTTGATCTGCTCACCAATTGGGTTGGTCTTTTAAGCGTTTCAATTTTCACAGCTTTCATAATCGCGACAGCTTTGATTAAAAGAAGCCGGGATTCCTTGGGATGGTACTTAACTTGGGAATTGATAAATTTAGGAGTGGCGCTGGCATTTACCATTCCACTTTCATCGTTGCTGGAAAGCACTTCCTACTTAAGGCCTCCTTTTGTGAATTATCTGTTGGGTCTTACCTTGGTTTCGGTTGTTTTTGCTGACATATTTAGGAGAATCGGTTTGATTTCCAAGAGCGAAGGCGATTCCGATGGAAATTTTGAAAGAATTTTATTGTTTGTCTTTGTAATGGCAGGTCAATTGTGGTATGTGCTACTCACAATAGCAGGCATGCTGCTTTATCGTTTTCTCAGATACAGAAAATTTTCAAAGATGTGGATCGTCAGTCCAACCGTTGGAGTGCTCTTTTCGCTTTTGTGGTATTTCTTGATGGAAATGAAATGGATTTAACACTTCTTGAATATTTAAAGTTTTTCAGATGATTGTCGATAATGAGAATGGAGATTAAGCTGGAGGGATCGATATGATCGATAAAGTTCAAGGGCTGAATTTTAGTAACAGTCAGAAGGTGGCGGATGCGAGTTCTTCTCCTTCACTATCTTCGGCGGTAAAGGCTAATCGCGGAGAACAGAGAGATGGCAAAGCTCTTCAAAATGAGCAGCTGAATTCACAAAAGGTCTTTAAAGATCTCACAAAAAAACTGGAAGAACTGAAAAAAGTCGTAAAGACGAGCTTTAAATACGAGATTCTGAAAAATCCGGACATGATAGTTCTTAAAGTTGTAAACGACGAAAACGGTGAGGTTGTGCGCCAGATTCCTCCAAAGGAAGCTGTGAAATTAGCAAAAGCCATAGACGAGCTGTTAGGGCTCTTTGTGGACAAACATGTTTGATTTTAAAAGAAAATTGAAACGTTAAAGAGGTGAAGGAGATGAACGTTAACCCAACAAGTTCTAACGTGAACGATTACCTTTCTATGCCGCTTTCAATGCCTGGTCTGGCAAGCGGGATGGATTGGCAGTCTTTAATTCAAAAGATAATGAGTGTTTCAGAAGAACCCTTACATAGATTAGAAGCGGAGAAAAACGATCTTCAGAATGAGCAAAAAGTGCTTGAAAAGACGTTCAAGCCAATGGTTGAGAAATTCAGGCAATCTTTGCTCACGTTGGAACTTCCGTCCACCTTTAACGCCAAATCCTCCACCGTTTCTGATAATTCTGTTTTAAGTGCCGATGTATCGTCAACCGCGCTTACTGGAACATATCAGATAAAAGTTGATAAGATGGCAACCTTTACCACACTAACTCCTTCTTCTACAGTGGGAAAAGCCATTGATCCGACTAAAACGCTCGATGATTTGAAGTTAAGGCAAGCCGTGACAGGTGGCTATTTTACCATCAACGGAGTGCAAATAAATGTTGATCCTTCTACCCAATCTCTGAATGATGTTATAAACTCCATAAACAATTCGGGAGCTGGGGTAACCGCATCTTACGATTCAACAACCGATAAGTTAACGTTGACTGCGAATGGAAACGCTCTTATAAACATAGGTTCGCCATCGGATACTTCGAATTTTCTGCAAGCGGTTTATTTAACAGGAGCCGCTGAGAACACGGATGGAAATGGAAATACCACTGTGAGCTCTACCGTGCACATAGGGGCGGTTGATCCTTCTTTCACCTTATCATCACTTGGAATAAAATCTGGTAACATAAAGATAAACGGGGTGGAAATTGCAGTTGATCCCACACAAAGTCTGGAGAGTTTTATTGAAGAGATAAATAATTCTAATGCCAATGTGACAGCCTGGTACGATTACAACGCGGATAAGGTTTATCTTCGTTCAAAAATAGGTGGTCCCGTTTCTATTACAACAGCAGAGGCTGATACTTCTAACCCAACAAATGTTGTAAGTGCATTTGGCTGGGACAATGCGACGCAAAACGCCGGTCAAAATGCCCAAGTAGAAGTGAGTATGGATGGAGGTGCTACGTGGACAACTTACGATCGCTCAACTAACAACATATCGGATATTTTGCCTGGCGTTACTTTAGATCTTTATTTCTCATCTTCGACACCGGTAACTTTGACCATTTCACAGGACACTTCAAAAGCTGTGGATGCAGTCGAAGATTTTGTGAACTCTTTTAATAAGATAGTTAATTGGATAAATGATCAGTATAACCAACAACCGCCGAAAGAGACTCAAAATACAAGTGGTTCTTCGACCACACAAGGTGCTCTTTATCACAATCAAATGATAGAAGACGTGCTTTCAAAAATGAAAACGATGGTTTACCAATTGGTACCGGGGCTTTCCAAATACAGCAGTTTGCCATCCGTGGGAATAAGCACCGGTAGTGTTGGATCTGGATGGTATCAAACCATGATAGGAACTATTTCTTTGGACAAAGACAAACTCAAAGCTGCCCTTCAAGACGACCCTCAACAGGTGTACGAACTCTTTGCGAACGATCCGGATTCTTCTACAGGCGATCCAAATGTCGGAAAAGGCGTTGTTCAACAATTGGACAGCACTTTGTACTCGTTTACCGAATTCAACGGAATAATAGATCAATACGCTTCAATTCAAGGGTACATAGGTCAGCGTCTTTTGAGTATTAACTCCCAAATAGAACAAACTGCGAGATTTTTAAAACAACAGCAAATGTATTACATTCAGCAGTACACCGCTATGGAAAGAATGATGGGTGGAATGTCGGGAGAAGGCTCCTTCATTGCGAGCGCTTTAAAACAGGGAAACACACAATGAGTATTTGAATATTTTTTAAGAAGAACTTGGAGAAAGGGGCATTCCTTCCTTTTTTTATGGAGAAATGAGATGAAGAGTCTTGGAGTGTTAGGAGGAATGGGTCCAGCTGCGTCCGCAAAATTTTTGGAAATATTGGCAGAACTCTCCCCGGCCAAAACCGATCAGGAACATCCAAAGATCTTCTATATCTCCGATCCAACCATTCCGGATAGAACAAAGGCAATACTTGAAAATGGAGAAAATCCGACTTCGCAGCTGAAAGACGATCTGTTCAAACTTGTAAATTGCGGGAGCGAAATATTGGCAGTCCCGTGCAACACGGCACATTACTTCATAGAAGACTTCGTTGAGGAGCTTCCAATTCCGGTTGTTAACATCATTGAAGAAAGCGTTAAAATGGCAAAGATCGTTTCAAGTTCTGGCGCCTGGGTTCTTTCCACAAAGGCAACATGGGAAAGTGGCCTTTATTCCGAACATGCCAAGCGTTACAGTTACAAATTGTTCTTTCCATTGGAAAATATAAAAGATGAAGTTCAAAATATAATATACATGGTCAAATCAAAACGTGTGAAGGAAGCCGCTTCTCTTTTGGAAAATGTCTTGAAAACGCTCTGGAAGGAAAAAGATGTTCCTTTTATAGCGGCATGCACAGAGCTTCCGCTCGCCTATGAAAAAACTTCTTTGCCTTCTGAAAAGATGATATCGAGTTTGTATGCCCTCGCCAAAGCATGCGTTGAGAAAATATACTACGAAACCTAAGCTAATTTTTTTATCACCGACTTTACCCAATTTTTCATGAATTCGGCATCTTCATGTGTTATATCTTGGTGAGCATAACGAAGCCTTACAAATAAATCGGTGGCGCGATTTAGACCTTCATCTTCAACCTTTTCCCTTAAATACTTTTCGAATTCGTAGGGAGTGCTAGAAGGATTTCCCACCTTTTTTCTTAATAATTTGTAGTAAAAGAGTACAATTTTCCACGGAGTGGAATTGGCAAAATCTTTTTCTAATTCTTCTTGTTCTTGCACGTTTTCTTCCTCTTTTGGGTTAGATGTTTTTGCCCCTGCTGAAAATGGAGTTACGTCTTTGAGAAATTTGAAGATCATGAACACCATTACGGCAAGCCCGGCTGCCGCCAAAATGAGCCAGATTATAGGCTCCCCAATTTTAACTTTTCCGTGAACACCACCTATGTAAGATGATATGTTGCCTATATTTCTGGGCAAATTCGTCGGTAAAAATACTTTGTTAGGATTGAATTGAAAAGCAGTTTTTGGAACTTTCATGGAATTTCCAGCCAAATTCAAAGCGTACGTCAATATTCCAATTATGAAAAAGGCAGACGCTACTATCCATATTGCCAACATCAATTTTGACCATTTTATATTTTTCTTCTTTCGTCTTTTGAATTTGAAAAAGGCTATGAAGAAAAATACACCCACGCCAATTATCGCTCCTCCTATAACGTATATTACTATGTTAAAAATCACGTTTTCAAAGTGAGTGTGTGGAACATAAAGCTTTCTATGAATTGGAATTCCAGCAATCCGATTCGTTGAGTGAAGAACATACGCGTTGGTTCCATGGGAAATCGGAGCGTTCTTTACATTTGTGAGAGTAGATGAAGTTGTAGAATGAGGTATGATGCTTTTTAATGGGGTTAAAGGTGTTGAAAAAGAATCGATTAAAAATAGAGAGGATCCAACCACAACCGTGATTGTCAATAAAATAACAAACATCCTTGAAAGGCGTCTTTTGTGAATGTTTAACGAAAGCGCGAAAGATGTGATGAACAAAATCATGAATCCAAATGAAATTTCACGGCAACAATACTGTGTCACCATACCGCTTATGGCTGCGAGAACAGAGAGAACTAAAAAAGTGTTGAGAGTTCGTTTGATAAGATGTACCGTGATGTATGCCGCAATGTAAGAAATGGCAAAAAATATGGCAGCCAATCCAAATGGAGAAACAGGATGGGAGTACCATGTCGATAGGCTTAGCCAAAAAGTTTTAAATGTGAAAACCACGGGATTCATTCTAGAAAAGAAGGAAAGATAGAAAATGGAAGAAAAAGCGTATGGAATACTCCAAATTATCCAGGAACTGCCAAATTTCACTACCGTTATGGAAAACAATTTCATGAAAAGCAAAATCACCGGTATGAAAAACAAACCAATGAGAGGTATCTTGAATGCAAACGAAAGAAGAATTTCAAAAGCTATAAACCAGGATAGATCAACGTACTTCCAGAGGGTTCTTTTCATAGCTTTGTATCACCTCTTCCACTGATTCGTTGTCCATCATAACATGAACCATAACGTTATTCTGCATCAAGAGTGTGCTCTGATCTCGCAACTTCTTAACTTCCTGTGGAAGAATGGCAAATGAACGATATTTCTTATGATACGGCATCCTAAAGCCGTATGGCATTACAAATGCAACGAGCTTTGAAACCCTTGATTTTATGGTTAAGAGCTTTGGGACCACCCCATCTGTAAGATAAATCGAAATCAACACCACTGTTGAATTTTTGGACATGGAGTACATGTCTTTTTGAAGGACATTTTCCAGTAGAAGATCTTCAGAAGGATCGTCAACACCTCTAGCACGCGCCAAAGCGTCCAGATAAGGAACGTAATCTTTTCTTATCCATTGAGGATGAACTTCGTAAATCTTGTCTCCAAGCACTTTTAAAGTGATCTCCATTCCATGATCCGAAAAATATTTAATAAATCCAGACGCCGCTATTGAAGCGTACTCCTCGTAATCTTTCCGTATAGATGACCAAACGTTTCGTGCGTAAACTTCAGGTGGAAGATTGTAGTCCACGTACATTTTAACGACGGATGAAGCGGTGTATTCGTATTCCTTTACCATAAGCTTATCCAAATGCGCGCTTATTTTCCAATGAATGCGCTGAAAAGGCTCACCAGCATATTCGTGTACGCCCGTTATATGGGTTGTGTCTTCCAAAAGCTTAAAATTCGTCTTTTGACCCTCCACCGGATCGATAAGCATAGTTTTAAAGGTGTCTATTGGAAGTATTTTTGGGAAAACCAATAGGCTGCGTTCTGGGGAAAAAGTTTTTTCCAGGCGAAATAGATCTAAAAAGCCGTTTATCACAACCCTTATGTGTGAAAAATGGTGTTCTCCCCTTGTTCTGAAACCCATTGTGTATTTTATCTTCAACTTCTCATTTGGAGAAATTGAGCCTCTTATGCTTTTTTCGCCAAAAGTTCTTCTTTCATCATCCAAATTCATGGTCTCTTTTTCTATAACGTAACCATTTTCCGCGCCAAAATCTATTAATTGAACGTTATCGAATGTGAATTTTGAGAGATTTACGAGAGCGCTCTCGCATTCAACTGGATCATCTGTAAAGACCCTTTTTGGAGATACTTTAACCTCAATTTTCAACTTCTCCGCATTTTTGACTAGTAGAAAGAAGTACACCCACATTGTGCCAACAAATGCGGCCGTTGCAAGCGTAAAAGCTCCTACACTTAAGAATAACATTACTCCGCTAAAAAGCGAAAGCGTTGCGAGTGATGTTATATCATACTTCATCTTTTTTCGTCACCGGCACAGGAACTTCTTCAAAAGTTCTATCTATTACGTCTTCAACTTTGATCATCTTCACGCGCGCTTCTGAGGTAAGAATTAGCCTATGGCTTAAAACTTCTTTCGATATGGCTTTAACGTCGTCCGGAATAACGTAATTCCTTCCTTTTACGAGTGCGTATGCCATAGCGCCTTTCATCAGGCTCAACGATGCCCTCGGACTCGCACCAAGGTATAAGTCTTTGTCATGGCGCGTGTGTTCAACGATGTTAACTATGTAATCCTTTATGGTATCATCTACCGTTACAGATTTCACCGCATTTTTCATAAACGCCACTTCATCAGCCGTTACAATGCTTTTTACGTCCTCAATTGGATGATGTTCTACTTGGGAGGAAAGCATTTTTATCTCCATATCGTGCTCTGGATAGCCCATTTTCAATATGTAAGCAAATCTATCAAGCTGAGCTTCCGGAAGTGGAAATGTACCCTGGTACTCTATTGGATTTTGAGTGGCTATTACGAAGAAATTATCGCTTAGTTTTCTCGTAATCCCGTCAACTGTTACCTGCCCTTCAGCCATAGCTTCCAAGAGCGCCGATTGAGTTTTTGGCGTTGCCCTGTTTACCTCATCAACTAAAAGAATATCTGTGAATATGGGTCCTTCTTTGAATTCAAAACGTCCACTTTCTTTTTTGTATATAGATAGACCGGTTAAATCGGTGGGAAGCAGGTCTGGAGTGAATTGGACTCTTTTAAAATTCAATCCCAGAGATATTGAAAGTGCCCTTGCCAGCATTGTTTTTCCGGTTCCAGGAACATCCTCCATCAACACATGTCCACCTATCATAAAAGCCGATAAGAGCTTTTCTATAACTTCTTCTTTACCGTATATAACTTTTGAAATGTTGTTTATTATCTTTTCCCTTATCTCGACCACTTGCACCTCTTCACCACCTCCCAAAAAACAAAACGACTCCTTTTTTACAGGAGTCATCGGCTTCAAAAGCTTTAAGGCGAACTCCTCCGCCCTTGGCTCTCTTATTTTTTTGCCTACGTTTAATTTATACCATACATTGTTTTTCAATGTGTAACGTAAAAATGTAAATAAGGTAAACTAACTTTTGTGATAACACGCTCAATCTTTGTGGAAATGTTGCAAAGCACTTTAAAGAAATCGAACCTTATACTTTCAAAAATTAGGATGTTTTAAGCTGTACATCGAAAAATATTACGAGGTGATGCGAATGCATACGGGTTTCTACACGGCCACGATGGGGATGCTCGTGGAACAAGCACAAGTCGATACCATTTCAAACAATTTGGCGAACGTGAACAGCCCGGGATACAAATCTGATTCAATATCTTTCAAGGCCATGATGAAAAGACCTTTGTACGAAGCGGATGAATTTGAAAAAAAGAAGTTTATTGGCGATACCTACAATGCAGTTGTTGTTGATGCTGTGCAGCCAAATATGCAAGAAGGCACGATAAAGGAAACTCATGGAAAATTCGATTATGCTATAGAAGGCAGGGGATTTTTTGCCGTAAGAGATGGAAAAAGAATTCTTTACACGAGAAATGGAAGTTTTGGTGTTTCAGAACAGGGCTATCTGGTCGATAAATTTGGCAGGGAAGTGTTAAACGCATCACTGACACCGGTAAACGCGTTGAATGGTGAAAAGCCAGCGGTTTTTGACGTGCAAAATGAAGAAAAGCTTCAAAAAGTTGGAGACACATCATTTGTTCCGACAAAGGAAAGCGGAAAGTTTATTTTAAAACCAGACGCTAAAGTCTTAAATGGATATCTCGAAATGTCCAACGTGAATGTTGTTAGGCAAATGGTCGATCTCATAAATGCGTACAGGCATTACGAGATTTCTCAAAGGGTTATCACAACGGAAGATTCTCTTTTTTCAACTTCAATAAGGATGGGAAGTCCACGCTAAGCTTGAATGGGTTCGAATAAAATGATGTAAGGAGGATGAGGTAAATGTTAGGTTCTCTTTCTACTGCGGCAACTGGAATGAACGCTCAGCAATTCATGCTTGACACCATAGCCAATAACCTAGCCAACGTCAACACAACAGGATACAAACAGGTAAGAGCTGAGTTCGCTTCACTGGCATATCAAGATATCTTCACTGCTGGAACTCCAACTTCTCAATCAACTCAATCGCCTACTGGTTTGTATAGAGGTCACGGTGTGAGAACAGTTGCAACAAATAGATTGTTCACACTTGGAAACATAAAATCCACCGGAAACCCACTTGATATTGCAATAGGCGGAGACGGTTTTTTCCAGGTTCAACTTCAAAGTGGACAAATAGCTTACACGAGAGACGGAAGTTTCAAATTGGATGGGCAGGGAAGAATTGTCACCTCTGATGGTTACGTTGTTGTACCAAACATCGTAATTCCTTCTGATGCCACATCTATAAACATAGCTCCCAACGGTACGGTGAGCGTGACAACGGCAAATGGAAACACAACGCAAGTTGGTAATATAACGCTTGTTAAATTTTTAAATCCCGCAGGTCTTAACGCCATAGGAGATAATTTGTACACGGCCACACAGGCTTCTGGACAACCCATTCAAGGAGTTCCAAATCAAGATGGGTTTGGGGCGCTAAGACAGGGATATCTTGAAATGTCAAATGTGAACGTCATTCAGCAAATGGTTGACATGATAAACGCTCAAAGGGCGTATGAATTCGATGCGCGCGTCATCCAAACATCTGATACAATGCTGCAAGATGCGGCAACTTTGAAGAGATGATGTGAATTGCGAAGAATCGCGTTCGTCCTGTTGGTGATGTTTGCAACTTTGACATTTTCATCAACGTTAACTTTGAAATCGAGCGCGGTGGTAAGTGGAAAGTACGTAACGCTTTACGATCTGGCGGCAACGTACGATGGAGTGTCAGTTCAAAAGTTAAAAGCGTTCATAGTTGCATTTGCTCCACAAGCGGGAAGCAGCTACATTTTGAGTGCAGACAGTGTCAAAATAAGAGCGCAAAACGAGATAAAATGGTTAAAAGTCTTTGAAAAGTCTAAGAGCATAAAGGTATCTTCTAAAGCTTTCGCCGTGAATTTATCAGAAATTCACGATGTTATAAAATCAAAAATGGGAAAAGAGATTTTTTTAACCACTCTTCCATTGATAGAATTGTCTACAAACAAATACACTGTAGAAGTTCAAAATATTTCAGAGATAAATGGAAAGCACTTTGCGCTTTTGAAATTCAAAGGAAATGGTGTAAATTCATACGTAAATGTAGGATTTGAAACTTCAAAAATTGGGAATTGTGATAGCATAGATGAAATAAAAAGCGTTGTACTTGACTTTATAAAAAAAAAGATATCTCTTTTTCTTGTAAATGAAGTTCCAAAGGTTGATTTTGTACAAATAGAAGTTGGTAAGCCTTTTAAAGAGTCTCTTAACATGTTAAAAGTTCCCGTTAACTTTGTTCTTAAAGATGGAAAAAGTTTTTCAACCATTTTAGAGTACAGGATATCTCTTTACGCTGACGTTGTGATTGCAAAAAAGTACATTCCTTACGGTAAAAAAATATCCAATGAGGATCTCGCGATTAAGAAAATGAATGTTTACGCAACTTCTACATCTTATGCCACTTCAATAAAGTACTGTGTGGGAAAGATAAGCATATGGTCTTTTAGAAAGGGTCAAGTCATATCTTTAAATGGGTTGAAAACTCCTCCCGACGTTTTAACAGGAGAAATATTGATAGCTTACGTTTCTTATCCAACAATGACGGTGACAACATTTGTGAGGGCTATGCAGAATGGGAATATTGGTCAAGTTATAGCTGTGAGAAACGTGAGCAACGGATACATGCTTTACGGCACAATAGAAAAAGGTCCGAAGATATGCATTTACTCTGGAGGCGAGTAAAATGAAAAAGGCGTTACTCATTTTTGTTATAATTTCTTTAATCGCATCGATGGCGATGTCAACATCGTTGTGGAGTACGTCTAAAGATAAGAAATTCAAGTCACTTTTTGCCATGAAAGTGGCAAATCAAGTTGGAGACACTTTAAACGTTATGGTTTACGATAACACAACGGCTTCGTTTTCTTACAGCAATCCAGATTACAAAGGAGGTTTATTGTCCGTTCTTGTGGGATTACTTAAATCAGTTACCAATTTTGA
Source organism: Mesoaciditoga sp. (assembly GCA_015489955.1). Lineage (GTDB taxonomy): Bacteria > Thermotogota > Thermotogae > Mesoaciditogales > Mesoaciditogaceae > Mesoaciditoga. The sequence continues at coordinate 19,258 of WFYR01000075.1, forward strand.
TCTGTCGAAATTCATACCCATTGCCTCCTCTTCAAATATAAACACTACGAAAAGATCGGCAAAAAATCAATCTCAATTCGTCACGCAAATAGCCGCTGTGATCACAAAAATCGAACCCAATGGTAATTTTTACATAAAAGGCTCTAAAGAAGTTAAGGTGGGGCAATCGATGAAACAGGTGCAAATAGAGGGTATTGTCAATCCAAACGATATATCTCAGGATAACACGATAGATTCTTCTAAAATAGCGGATTTGAAAATTTGGTACGACGGAAGCCTGATTTTTCAACAGGGTGCAAATCAGGATAGATGGATAAACTGGATTTTCAATTCTTTAGCTTCTGTTTTGTTCTGAGATGAGGGAAGTGAAAAGGTTGAAAAAGTTTTTTCTTGCAATCATCTTGACGGCGATAGCATCTATGATTTTTGCAACCTCTGTTGCGAGAATAGAAGACATAGCCAAGATAAGAGGTGCGATGGATAACCAACTTTTTGGAGTTGGAGTGGTGGTGGGATTAGATGGAAATGGAGACAGCGGACAGGTCCCATCTACATTATTGGCAAACATGCTGAAAAATTTTGGCGTTGTGACAACGGCAGCCGAACTGAAATCTAAAAATTCGGCTCTCGTGATGGTTACCGCGGACATTCCTCCATTTTATTATCCAGGTATGAAATTGGATGTAACGGTTTCGTCCATAGGTGATGCCAAAAGTTTGCAGGGTGGGGTGCTACTTCAAACACCCTTATACGGTGCCGATGGAAACGTTTACGCTGTGGCGCAGGGAAATGTATCAATTGGTGGCGCTGAAACAAAACAATCCGCTTCTTTGCAAAAAAGATATTTACTCGTTGGTACAATTCCAAATGGTGCCATAGTTCAAAAGCTCATACCATCTGATATCGTCAAGAAAAACACGGTTACACTCTTATTGAACAAGCCAGATTTCGTTACCGCTGCGCGCGTGGCACAGGCAATAAATGGAAAATTCGATAGTTCCATCGCAAAAGCTAAGGATGCAGCCGCAGTAGACGTGAAAGTTCCAAAGATTTTTCAGGATAACCTTATAGACTTTTTAGCGATGATTCAACAAATACAGGTTACACCAAACATACCTCAAGAGATAGTGATAAATGAAAGGACAGGAACAATTGTATTTGGAGGAGACATACAGCTTCCGGATTTCACGATGAGCTATGGTAATTTCTCTATATCCGTAACGAATGGAAGAGTGTCCTCTGGAGGAACGAACACCACAACAAATACAATCGCGAATCTAATATCCGCTTTAAAAGCCTTAGGTGCAACGCCTCAAGATATCATATCGATAATAGAATCCCTTCACAAATCCGGGATAATTCAACAAAATGTGGTGGTAATGTGAATACTTCTCCAATATCCCTCTTAAATGCGAAGGATATAAGCGGTAAAAACAAAGTGGAAAAAGTCGCGGAACAATTTGCCGCCATCCTAGTTTCACAGGTATTTGACGAAATGCAGAAAAATGTGTTAGAATCATCTCTCATACCACAAAGCCAGGCTGAAAAATGGTATAGGCAATGGCTAATGGATATTTACGCACAGGAATCTGTGAAAAGCTCTTTGAAACCGTTAGCGGATATGATTGCAAGTCAGCTTGCAAATAACGGATATAGAAAGTAGGAATGGGAGATGATTCTATGTTAAGACCTTTAAGCGAAGTTGTTGAAAGAATGAAAAGTGCAAAGAAAGTACTCGTTATTGGGCACATAAAGCCTGATGGCGATGATATCAGCTCGGTGGCAACTCTTGTTTCAATAATGCGGAAACTCGGCAAAGATGCAGAAGGATGCATAGCCGACAACATTCCGTGGTTTTACAAAGAAATACCGGGCGTATCTTTGATAAAAAACGTGGAAGATTTGAGAGATTACGAGTACGACACTTCAATTACGGTAGACGCCTCAGAAATATCCAGAATAGGTGATTCCGTAGAGCTTCTTAAAAATGGAAAGCCAGACATGACGCTAGATCACCACAAAACGAATGTTGGGTTTGGTGAATACGATTTTTACGATTCTAATTATGCCGCGACGGCAGTCATAGTGTACGAAGTCGGGAAAATGCTTGGCATAGAGTACACTCCAGAATTGGCTGAGATAAACCTTCTTGGCATTGCCACGGATACAGGTTTTTTCAAGTATTCAAATACCGATCAAAAGGTTTTCAAATACGCTGCCGAGCTTGTGGGTGCTGGCGCCAACATTCAACATATAGCCTCTGCGGTTCTTGAACACAAAACTTTGAACGAAATAAAGCTGCAGTCTGAAATGATAAACACGTTAAAAGTGGAAGAAGATGGAAAGCTGGCGTGGGCTTACGTTTCATCTGATATGTTTAAGAGAAATAACTGCACTGATGAAGATGCAGGTGGCTTCGTTTCGGAGATAAGAGCGCTTTACGGCGTGGAAATTGCCATTCTCTTCATAGAATGGCCGGAAAATCAAGTGAACGTTTCGTTTAGATCTAAAAATTACGTGGATGTGAGCGAAATAGCTCTGGCGTTTGGCGGTGGTGGACATGAACGCGCTTCTGGCTGCAGCTGTAAAGGCGTAAAACTCGAAGACATGATCGAAAAAGTCGTATCTAAAGCGAAGGAAGTTCTTAAGAAATACTAGATAGATTTTATAAACTTAAACTCTATTTGTTTTGTTCACTTATTTTGAGATGTGTTTTCATAGATTTTATCGTTAATTTGAGATAGAAAAGCTGGGCATCCTAAAAGATGCCCAATAATGGTGCTTTATGGCAAAAGCTCTTATTCATTGCTTACACTTTGAATATGCTCAACTGCTTATCCAGATTTTCAGATGATTCTCTCACCGGTTTTACCGAAGCCCTCGCTTCTTCCAAGCTCGCGTTTATTTCTTCAAAGTTGCCATTCAAGTTCTGAAGCACTTCCGCTGACTTGCTTAACAAATCCGCCAACTTTGTCGAGCCGGCACTCATTTCTTCTGATCCCGCACCTTGTTCTTGCGTGCTCGCAGCCACACTTTGAACCGATTGCTGAAGTTTTTCGAGAATTTCTTTTAACCTATCAAAACTTTCCAAAAC
>WFYR01000076.1 GCA_015489955.1 Mesoaciditoga sp.
ACACCTTTACTTTTTTCAGGAATCGCCCTTTCTTTGAATTGGATTTTGTTTTTTTGGGCAATTCAACTTACGAACGTTGCAAGTGCGGTTATACTTTACTACCTTGGTCCAATTTTCACGATTGTCTTGGCCGTAATTTTTCTCAAAGAACCTTTTGGGAAAATCCTTTTTTTGGCCACGTTACTTGCTTTTGTGGGGACTGTGTTAACATTCGTACCCAACATGAATGTGGCAATTTTTCAAAAGACATTTTTTGGACTCTTTATAGCCTTTCTTTCCGGACTATTTTATGGTTTGCTCGGTTTTATCTCAAAAATAGGCGTTAAATACCATTCTGCAATGAAACTCACGACATATCAGATATTCATCTCCGTGTTTTTTACCATGCCCTTCGCCTTGTTCATTCACTTCAAGCTCACTCCGTTCACTATCTTTCTTCTCATCATAACCGGTTTGGTGCATACGGCGCTTGCACTCTTCTTGTGGTACGACAGCCTTAACTACATCAAAGTAACGGTGGCATCTGTATTTTCATACCTTGATCCGATTTTCGCGATTATTCTAAGCTTTGCATTTCTTCACCAGAGTCCAACACTCTTTCAAATATTTGGAGGAACACTTATTACAATATCAGGAATCATGGTTTCTCTAGGAGAAAAGAGGACGTCTCGTAACGCTCATGCACGCCAGTGATTATAAATCTTCAAAATGCTGTCCAGCTGGGGTAAATTCTTCCTTCAAGTTGCTTGTCGTAAAGGACCTTTACGTAACCAAGAATCGTGCCAAATATGCTATAATTGCAAAAAATGACAAGGGGTGAAGAACTTGTCTCATTCTTTTTATGTCACAACTCCAATTTACTACATAAACTCAGATCCACACATAGGATCCGCTTACACGACTATTGTCGCGGATGTGGTTGCAAGATACAAACGCATGATGGGATATGACACGTTTTTTCTGACGGGCACAGACGAACATGGCCAGCACGTTTTGAGGGCCGCGCAGAAGGCTGGAAAAGATCCCAAAGAATTCGCCGATGAGTTGGCATCGAGGTTTGTTAAGCTCTGGAAAGATTTAGGTATAACGAATGATGCTTTCATTCGAACTACCGATGATTTCCACATGAAAACCGTTCAAAATTTCTTTCAGAAGATGTACGACAAAGGAGACATATACCTTGGAAAATACGAAGGGTGGTATTGTGTTAACTGTGAAACTTTCTGGACGGAAAAAGATTTAGGTGAAGAGAAAGTTTGCCCTACTTGCCATCGTCCGCTGGAGCATATAGAAGAGGAAAACTACTTCTTCAAGCTTTCGAAGTACACGGAACCTCTTTTAAAACACTTCAAAGAGCATCCTGATTTCGTAGAGCCCGACTTCAGGAGAAATGAAATGCTTAAAATACTTGAAAGCGGTTTGGAGGATGTAAGCGTTTCCAGAACGTCTTTCGATTGGGGCGTGCCAATTCCTTTCGATCCGAAGCATGTTGTTTACGTGTGGTTTGATGCACTCATAAACTACGTTTCCGCTATAGGATACGGCAGGAATGATGAAATGTTCAACAAATATTGGCCAGCAGATGTTCATTTCATAGGAAAAGAGATAAACAGATTCCATTCCCTTATATGGCCCGCTATGCTCATGAGTGTTGGATTGCCACTGCCGAAAAAGATCTTCGCCCACGGTTGGCTTACCGTAAACGGGGAAAAGATCTCCAAATCAAAAGGCAACGCTGTGGACCCAAGAATACTCATGAAAGCGTATGGAATAGATGCGTTGAAGTATTACCTTTTGAGAGATATCCAGTTTGGACATGATGGTGATTTCTCAGAAGATAACCTTATAACAAGGATCAACGCGGATTTGGCAAATGATTTGGGAAATCTCGTGCACAGAACGCTGGCGATGATATCTCAAAACTTTGACTCTTTGCCAACGCCGAAGGACGAAGGCGAACATGATGAAGAGTTAAAAGACCTGACTTTAAAAACGGTAGATGAATATTTCAAATTCATGGATACTTTTAAATTCACACAAGCCCTTGAAAGCATCTGGAAACTTATAAGGTTCGGAAACAAATATATCGACCTGACCGAGCCATGGTTGTTGGCGCGCGATGAAAGCAAAAAAGATAGGTTAGCTACGGTGCTTTACAACCTTTCAGATGTTATAAGAAATGTGTCAATCATGCTTTCACCTATCTTGAGCAACACCAGCGAGGAAATATTCAAAAAAATGGGGCAAACGGCAAAAAGCATGGAAGATCTTGGTTGGCACAAAACACTTTCGAATACGCCAATTAAAGTGGAAAAACCACTATTCCCTCGAATAGATACAAAAAAATGGAAAAAGGTGATAATTATGACAGAAGAAAAGAAAGAAAACGTTGAAAAAGTTTCTGGCTCTTCAAAGCCTCAAATAACTATAGATGACTTCGCAAAGCTGGATCTTCGTGTTGCCAGGATAGTGGCAGCTGAAAGAATTCCAAAATCAGAAAAGTTGTTAAAGCTCCAGCTTGAAGTTGGAAAGGAAAAAAGGCAAATAGTTGCCGGAATAGGAAAAGTGTACACTCCAGAATCTTTGATCGGCAGAGAGATAATAATCATATTCAACCTCAAGCCGGCAAAACTCATGGGAGTGGAATCAAATGGAATGTTAATGGCGGCCAAAGACGGAGAAAAGCTCAGGCTTTTAACCGTAGATGGATATGTAGATCCAGGCGCCAAAATATCGTGAGGTGTGAAGAGTGAGCGAAGAAATAATCAAGAAATCAATTTCTGATGAGCTCGTAGATTCTTACATAAATTATTCGATGAGCGTTATCATAGGTAGGGCCATCCCGGATGCGAGAGATGGCCTTAAACCTGTTCAAAGGCGAATACTTTACGGAATGTATCAACTTGGTTTGAATTACAGCGGTTCAACGAAGAAAAGTGCCAGAATAGTCGGGGAAGTCATGGGTAAATACCATCCTCATGGTGATATGGCAATATACGACACGTTGGTAAGGATGTCGCAGGATTTCACAATGCGTTATCCCCTCGTACATGGTCAGGGAAATTTCGGTTCCATAGATAGAGATCCACCTGCCGCCATGAGGTATACGGAAGCCAAACTTTCCAAGATGGCGGAAGAAATGCTTGCAGATATAGAAGAAAATACCGTCGACATGACTCCAAACTTCGATGAATCTCTTAAAGAACCTGTGGTACTTCCGGCTAAGATCCCTCAATTGCTCATGAACGGAGCCTCTGGTATCGCTGTCGGAATGTCGACTTCAATTCCCCCACATAACCTGGGTGAATTGGTAGACATGATGGTGAAGATCATAGACAATCCCGATCTGAGTGTTGAAGAAGTTGCCAGGCTGTTGAAAGGTCCAGATTTCCCAACCGGTGGAATCATAATGGATAGCGGTGCCATCAGAAAGATATATGAAACGGGAAGAGGTTCCATAGTTGTAAGGAGTAAAACACACTTTGAAGAAGTTAAAAACAGAACTCGCATAATAGTTACAGAAATTCCGTACGGTGTGTCTAAAGCTGGCTTGATAGAGAGCATCGCCGATTTCGCGAAAAATTCTAAGGAAAACTTCATAACCAACATTCGTGATGAGTCAGACAGAAAAGGTTTAAGGATAATGATAGAGCTCTCGAGGTCTGCCAATCCAAACGTGGTGCTTAACAGGCTTTACAAGCACACGCCGTTGCAAGTGCATTTCGCAGCGAACATGCTTGTCATAGATCACGGAAGACCACGCTTGATGAATTTGAAACAGTTGGCGCAGGCGTTCATAAATCATCGCTTTGAGATTGTAAAAAGAAGAAGCGAATACGAATTGGATAAATACTCGCGCCGTGCGCATATAGTGGAAGGGCTTATAAAAGCTTCAAAGGCCATATCCGCAGTTATAAGCGTAATAAGGGGAGCAAAAGATCCGGCAGAAGCCTCGGAAAAATTGCAGGAGGTTTTAGGTGTTTCCAAAGAGCAATCAAAGGCCATTTTGGACATGAAACTCCAGCGTTTAACATCTCTTGAACACCACAAGTTGGACGACGAATACAACACCCTTATAGAAAAGATGGCAAAGTTGCAAACAACACTTGGAGACTCAAAGAAGATAATGGAAGAGGTAAAGAACGAGCTCTTGGAAATAAAACAAAAGTACGCGGATGAAAGAAGAAGCGAGATCAAAGACGATTTAGAAGTCATAAACGTTGAAGATCTTTTAACGGACGATGAATTGGTCGTCACCGTTACCCATAACGGCTACATTTCATCGACGAAATTGGATACGTATAAAAGCCAAAATCGTGGAGGAAAGGGTAACTTCTCCTTGAGGACTCGCGAAGAGGATTACGTTGAACACGTCTTCATAACCACACGTTTAAGCTATACGATGTTCATAACAAACTTTGGGCGCGCTTACTTCATAAAGAATTACATGGTTCCTGAAAGTAACAAAGGAACAAAGGGGAAGCTCATTTTGAATTATTTGAACCTCTCTCAAGGAGAAAAAGTCAAATCGGTGCTTTCTCCAGGAAAAAGCATAGACGCAACCAAAGATCTGCTCATAGTGACAAAACGTGGGAGGATAAAACGTACATCGCTTGGAGAGATATCAATGAGAAGCAACGGCATATACGTGATAAAGCTTGAAGAGGGCGACGAAATAGTAGATGCAGAGCTTTCAAACGTGGATGACAAGGAATCCATCGTGGCCCTCGCAACGCTAAAAGGGAAGATAATTTCTTTCAACGTGGAAGAAGTTAGAAGAATGGGCAGAACGGCCATGGGGGTTACCGGTATAAAGCTCAGAGAGGATGACGTGGTCGTCTCGATGATAGTTTCAAATTCCAACGATGCCCAGGTGCTTACCATAACGGAAAAAGGATACGGCAAAAGAACGAAATTTGAAGATTACAGAGTTCAACATAGAGGCGGATACGGCGTTAAGAATTTGAAGATGACGGAAAAAACCGGCTTGATAGTCGGCGTTAAGCCAGTTAACGATGAAGATGAAATAATAGCCGTTACCGCCAACGGGAAAGCCATTCGATTTAAAGCAAGTGACGTTTCCATCACAAGTCGCGTGACTATGGGAGTCAAATGCGTCAGGCTCGATGACGAAGACAAAGTTGTGGCATTCGCCGTGGCCAAGGATTGATTTTGAATGAAGGTTGCTTGCGTAGTTGAATACGATGGAACTAATTTTCACGGTTCTCAATACCATCCAACGGTACGCACGGTTCAGGGAGAACTCAACAAAGCCATAGAGGTCATATTCAAAAGGCACTTGAAAACGGATATGGCCGGAAGAACGGACGCAGGGGTACACGCGAATTACCAGGTGTTCTCCTTTGACAGGATAAACCCCCGCATGACTGAAAAAAACGTAAAAGAGGCTTTGAACTCTATATTACCGGAAGACATGAGGGTAAGAGATGTATGGTTCACAGCCGATAACTTCTCCCCAAGAGTGGCAGCCGTTAAAAGAATATACCAATATTTCATATACAACAGGAAAGAAAAGGACATATTTTTAAGGAAAAGAACATGGTGGTTCCCATACGAATTGGATATCGAAAAGATGAGGGAAGCCGCCAGATATTTGGAAGGTTACCATGATTTCACGTCGTTCGTTTCCAAAGATAAACACGACGATAGGAGCCCGATGAGAACCATTTACAGAATAAGGATCATCAGGATTTCCAGGTTTATAATGGTGAGGGTAGAAGGAAAGTCTTATTTGAAAAGAATGGTTAGAAATATAGTTGGAACTTTGGTTAAAGTTGGAGTTGGAACGTGGGAGCCTTCCTACGTGAAGGAACTTTTGGATATGAAGGATAGAAGCAAAGCGGGGGCTACGGCTCCCGCGCATGGTCTTTATCTTTACAAAGTGCTGTTTGATAAGAAATTTTCCAAGGAGTGAGAGTTTGAAAAAAAGGCTTGACGAACTCTTGGTTGAACGTGGCTTTTTTCATTCCCAAAGCCGAGCAAAGGCTGAGATTTTGGAAGGAAACGTCATTGTGAACGGCCAATTGGCCGACAAGGCGGGAAAAAAAGTCAACGATGACGTTGAAATTCAATTGAAGAAGAAAAGCCCTTACGTTTCTCGGGGAGCACATAAATTGTTAAAAGCCATTGAAGAGTTCAAAATAGATTTGAAAGGAAAGGTATGTGCCGATTTTGGCGCATCAACGGGCGGTTTTACGCAGGTTATGCTCGAAAATGGAGCTGAAAAAGTTTATTCCGTTGATGTGGGATACGGTCAATTTTCATGGAAGCTAAGAAATGATCGGCGTGTGGTGGTAATGGAAAGAACAAACGCGCGTTTTTTGAAAAAAGAGGATTTCAGCGATGAAATAGACTTCATAAGTTGTGATCTTTCGTTTATATCTTTAAGACTTATCTTGCCCGTTGTAAAAGAGGTTCTGGTGGATAAAGGTGAAAGCGTTTGTCTTGTTAAACCGCAATTTGAAGCCGGACGAGAAAATTTGAAAAAGGGCGTGGTAAGATCAAAAGAAGTTCACACGAACGTGCTGAACGGTGTGATAAGCTTCTCGCGCGAAATTGGCTTTTCTGTAAAAGGATTAACTTTTTCCCCTATAAAAGGACCTGCTGGAAATGTGGAATTCCTACTTCATCTTAAAAATATGCAAGGAGAAGATGAAAAGGTAGAACCAAAAGAAGTTGTGAAACGCGCGTGGGAAGCGTTATTGGAGGGATGAAAAATGTCATTTGTTGGCAAATTGTTCGATCAGAACAAAAGATACATAAAGAGCTTTTCTAAAATAGTTGAAAAAGTAAACGCTTTGGAAGAAGATATGAAAAAGCTGAATGATTCAGATTTTCCGAAGAAAACTGAAGAATTCAGAGAAAGGTTATCCAAAGGTGAAACGCTGGATAAACTGATGCCCGAGGCATTCGCTTTGGCAAGAGAAGCTGCAAAAAGGGCGATAGGTTTAAGACCTTTCGATGTCCAAATTATGGGTGCCGTTGCTCTGCATAAGGGAATGGTTGCCGAAATGAAAACAGGAGAAGGCAAAACCCTTGTGGCAGTCATGCCAGCGTATTTGAACGCTTTAAGTGGAAAAGGAGTTCACATTATAACCGTTAACGATTATTTGGCTCGCAGGGACGCTGAATGGATGAGACCGGTGTATGAAATGTTGGGACTGACAGTTGGTGCTATTCAGTCGGAAATGAACCCGGATGAAAGAAGAGAAATGTACAATCGCGATGTGACTTACGGTACCAACAACGAAATGGGTTTTGATTATTTGAGGGACAATTTGGCGTACCTTCCTGAACAGCGTGTCCAAAGAGGTCATAATTACGCGATAGTTGACGAGGTAGACAGCGTCCTTATAGATGAGGCAAGAACTCCTTTGATAATCTCCGGACCTGCTGGCACCTCTTCAAAGCTTTACAAGATGTTCGCATCACTGGCAAAAAAATTCGTACCGGAAAGAGATTTCAAGATAGACGAAAAGTCAAAGACGGTAAGCCTTACCGAAGAGGGAATTAGAAGGGCGGAAAAGCTCTTGGGAATTAACAACCTTTACGATCCACAGAATATAAATTACAACTTTCACCTTCTAAACGCTCTAAGGGCTTTGCACCTTTACAAAAGAGACATTGACTATCTTGTCCGTAACGGTGAAGTTCTCATAGTGGACGAATTCACGGGACGTGTTTTGGAAGGAAGAAGATACAGTGAAGGTCTGCATCAGGCTATTGAAGCCAAAGAAGGTGTTAGGGTAAAAGAAGAAACCGTGACTTACGCCACGATAACGCTGCAGAATTACTTCCTCATGTATAAAAAACTCGCTGGAATGACGGGAACGGCTTACACTGAAAAAGAAGAATTCGATCAAATTTACAACATGGAAGTCGTTGTTATTCCAACGAATAAGCCCGTTATACGTAAGGATATGAACGATCTTATCTTCAGGACGGAAAAAGAGAAATTCGATGCGATAGTGGAAGACATAGTTAAAAGGCATGAAAAAGGTCAACCTGTGCTTGTGGGTACCATTTCCATAGAAAAAAGTGAAAGGCTAAGCCAGATGCTGAAAAAGCGCGGTATTCCTCATGAAGTTCTAAATGCCAAGCATCCAGAAAGAGAAGCAGAGATAATAGCCAAGGCTGGACAAAAGGGTGCAGTCACAATAGCCACCAACATGGCTGGTAGGGGAACCGATATAAAGCTCGGAGATGGAGTTAAAGAGCTTGGCGGACTTTACGTATTAGGCACAGAAAGGCATGAAGCCAGAAGAATAGACAACCAATTAAGGGGTAGATGCGGGCGACAGGGTGATCCTGGAGAAACTCGATTTTATCTTTCAACTGAAGATAATCTACTGAGAATATTTGGCGGGGATAAGATGAAAAGTCTTATGAATACGCTGAAAATAGGTGAGGGAGAGCCAATTCAACATGGAATGTTGAGCAAGTTGATAGAGCAAGCTCAGAAAAAAGTTGAAGGTATGCACTTTTCAATAAGAAAACACCTGTTGGAACTCGACGCAGTTTTAGATAGACAAAGAAATGCCATATATTCTCATAGAAATTGGATTCTCGATGGTACGGATGTGGAAAGCCATCTCATGGATATATTTGAAGATGTGGTGGATAGAAGGATCCAAAAATACTGTTATTCGAAGATAGCTGACGAATGGAATGTAGAAGGTATGATGGAAGAGTTAAAAGGCATCTTCCCATTCATAGAACTGAATAAAAATTCCATTGAATCAAGAGAAGATCTCAAAGAAGAGTTGATGAAATCAATCAAAGAAAATTACGAGTTGAAAGTCAAAGAAATAGGCGAAGAACAATTCGCCAACATAATAAAGTACGTCATGCTCAAAGTCATAGATGAAAGATGGAGAATGCACCTTCAAACCGTTGACCATCTCAAAGAATCCGTGAATTTGAGAGCTTACGGACAAAAGGATCCGGTTATAGAGTTTAAAAAAGACAGCTACGAGATGTTTGAAGAAATGGTGGACGGAATGTACGACGATGTATCATCCATAGCATTCAGAATAGTTGTAGTTGACGAACAAAAGGAAAGGGAAGAAGCGAAGAAGACATTTGCCATCTTGCAAGCACAACACAATGAATTTTCTTCTCCCGTTGGAGGAAGTACTTCAAAAACCTCCAATAAATCTGGAACAAGTGGCAAGAAAAAAAGAATGAGGGTAAAGAGATAAAACCCACACATTTGAAATGCAATAAGTAAAAAAAGCAAGGATGGTGATCGTTTTTGATCAGCTATGAATTAAGAACAAAGATAGAGGACGTTCAGAAAAGGTTCAACGAGATAAAGAAGTTCTTTGATGAAGAAGGAATGAAAAAAGAGATAAAAGAGTTGGAAGCGCAGAGCGCATCCCCTGATTTTTGGAACGATATGAAAAGTGCTCAAGAAACTTTGAAAAAACTGAATTTGATAAAGAAAAAATACGAAAAATTTCAGGTTATAAAGTCCAAAATAGAAGAACTTGAAATCGGGATGGAGCTTTCAGAAGAAGGAGATGAGTTCGTAGAAAGCCTTGAAAAGGGAGCAGAAGAAGCACAAAAGCTCTTAGAGAGCTTTGAAATGCTAATGATGCTCAATGGAAAGTTTGATTCTTTGAATTGTTATTTGTCCATACATCCTGGAGCGGGTGGAACGGAATCTCACGATTGGGCGAATATGCTTTTAAGAATGTACACGCGTTGGGCAGAAAGAAACGGTTTTGAAATAGAGGAAATAGACATACAACCAGGTGACGAAGCCGGGATAAACAGCGCAACCATCTTGATAAAAGGAGAAAACGCCTACGGACTTTTAAAGCATGAAAGAGGCGTTCATAGGCTTGTAAGAATTTCACCGTTTGACGCCGCCAAAAGAAGGCACACTTCTTTTGCGTCCGTTAACGTTATACCTGAATTCAAAGACGAAATAGAAGTTGAAATAAAAGATGAAGATTTGAAGATAGACACCTACCGTTCTTCCGGCGCGGGGGGACAGCACGTTAACAGGACGGATTCTGCCGTTAGGATAACCCACTTACCAACGGGTATAGTTGTAACCTGTCAAAACGAAAGATCGCAGATTCAAAACAGAGAAGTCGCGATGAGAGTTTTAAAAGCTAGGCTTTATCAACTGGAATTGGAGAAACGTCAGGAAAAACTTCAAAAAATTCAGGGGAATTTAAAGGAAATAGGCTGGGGAAGCCAAATAAGATCCTACGTCTTTCAGCCTTACACAATGGTAAAAGATCACCGCACTAATCACGAAACAGGAAACATACAAGCGGTTATGGATGGTGAGATAGACGACTTCATATATGCAGAGCTTGTGTTCTTTGCGAAAAATAACATGGATTTTGATATTTGAGATCCTCTTTGCGATAACAATTTTTAGCCTTCCGATTTACATATCCGTGCAAAATGGGATAAGTGAAGAGTACACGATAAACGTTAAAAGCTGGAGTGAAGAATTTTGGGATTCGCTTATCAAGATGTGGGGAGTGTATCCAACACGCCCAATTTACATGATGATCGCAAAGGGAAATTTTGGCCCGGAGATGGGCTTCACAGTCTCCTATCCAGACAGTTTTCGCGTTCTTGTTGACTTGAATTTTCCCTCTCAGACACGTGCAACAGTCGCACATGAACTGATGCACGTGTTTCAATTTGCCTGGATAAAAAGGTACCATCATCTCATGCCGTTATGGGTGATGGAAGGCTTGGCGACATGGTACGGCGGAAAAGAAGGAACGTACACCAGTCCGCTTGGCGAAAATCCTTTTCTTTTCTGGAGTGTTGATCCTTTGAAATTAAAAAATTATCCAAACAATGAAGAGGCAAAAGGGGAATATTACGCTGAGGTTTACGCGTTATTCAACGCTATGGATGAAAAATGCAATTTCGAAAAAAAACTTCCCGTCATCTTGAATGATGTGCGAAATGGCAAAAGCTGGGAGGAAAGCTTTTCGGATGTAATTGGAGAAAATTTCAATGAATTTTATTCAAAATGGAGAAGAGAAAACCTCTTCTTCATATCTTTGAAGTTCGCATCGTTTTGGGGTATATGGACAGGGCTTCCATTGATTTTAATAGTTTTATTTCTCTTGAAAAGGAATAAGAGAGGTAAAAACAAGGAACGGATTGATGATATAACGTCTCTTGAACAAAAGTACGGAAAGGATTATTGGAAAGGTGGAGATTCTTGAAAAGAATTACCATACTGTGTGGGCAAGGTAGTAAAAGTTACGGTGAAAGGCTTACATACCTTCAAATGGTAGAAGTGTTAAAAGATAAAGATGTGAAAGCTTATTTTCCCGTAACATTTAGAGAGGCTGTTAAGTCTGTTATTTCTTCTGATGGAGTTATATTCGCCGGAAGACGCGTAGTGGAAAGAACAGATCCTCTCGATGTTTTATCCGTGGCTTTGGAATTTGGAAAGCCCATTTTCTTTTTTGGCGTAAGTCTCGGAGAAATGAGAAAAGAAGGGCTCAAGAGATTTTCAACAATACTTATGAGTTCTCTGGTAAAAGGATTTTTGACAGATCCTTCTTCAACAAGATGGGCCAAATTTTGGGCAGGTAAAAGAATTAAAATGGGAACGGATATATCACATGTATACCTGCTTAATCATCTTGAAAGGGGAAAAAGTAAATTCGCCGTTTTTGCGCCACGGTTCAATGGCTCATTGAGAAAGTACAAAGAGCTCAGATGGTTGCCAGCTTTGGATGCAAGGATAATAGTTACAAGTCCTGAAGATTCACGAGCGGCGGTAGATGTCTCAGAAAATTTGAAAACCGACGATGTAGTAGTAGTTTCCAGACTTGAAGACATAATGGAAATTATTTCCAATGCGAAATTTGTTATCTCAGAAAGATTTCATGTTTCTCTCACAGCGGAAAGTTTTGGAGTGCCTTTTATTCATGTTGGAAGAAGGGCTATGAGATATTTCGGAAATAAATTTGAGAGAAATTTCTCTCAACCTGATGAGGTGGAAATGGCACTTTCATTTTCAAAAATTACAGATGAAATTCCGCCTTATTACACAGAATTCAACGAAAAAGTAAAAAAGAAATTCGAAGAAATGCTAAAAAGTTTAAATGATTTTTTTATGAGATTGTGAGAGGAGGAATTGGTATGGTTTCAGATCTTGTTTACCTAATGACAAAGATGTTTTCAATGAGAAGGTGGAATAACAAACCAACAGTCGAGCAAAATAGCGAAGCTTCAAATAGCGGTTTTATCCTTCAAACCGCACATCTTCTCGGCATGATAGAGAAAGTCGATGGAAAAGATGTAGATTTCAAAAAATTGATCGTTCGTGGAGTACTTAAAGATATGCCAAAGTGTATACTCTCCGATATATCACTGGAAACTAAGAGAACCATTCAAAGACTTTCTCCTAATCTTTGGGAAGAGGTTTACAAAGGAGCAGTTGAAGATGTTATCCAAACGGTACCAGATGAATGGAAAGAGGAGTTTGAAGACGCCATTATAAATTCAAGAGATGACTCATTAGAGGGAAAGATCCTTGAAGCGGCTGATACTTATGCTGCTTTTGTTGAAGCGGATGTGAATAGCAGGCTTTTTGGTGAGTATTTCTCGGAAATTAGAGATTCCATAATGGAAAAGATAAAAGAAATGAAAGTCGATTCTTTGAAAAAATTGCTTTCGAATGAAAATTTAAAGAAGTACCTAACACGAGTTAGAGGCCTTATGCATGCGGTACGCTGGAATCAACATTCTCGAACTGTCCAAACAACTGTTTCTGGTCACACACTCTTTGTCGTTTTTGTAGCCTATCTCTTGGCTCTTGAGGATGGAAAAGTTGACGTTTTAAACGTATTGGAAAGGGCACTTTTCCACGATGTACCAGAAGCGCTTACCGGCGATATCATTTCACCAACCAAGAGACGTGTGGAGGGTTTTGAAGAAGTTATAGAAAAGGTTGAGTCTAAGATGGTGCACGAAGATCTTTTGCCGTTGATTCCAGATGAAATCGCACATCACTACGCTCCACTTATGTTAGAACCATTTGGAGGCGGAAGGGAAGGAAAAATCACCCGTGCAGCAGATTTGATAGGCAGTTTGATAGAATGCAAAATAGAACTGGATAACGGCGTTCGGGCTTCAATATTTGAAAGAGGTTATGCCGGTATAAAAAAACAATTGCTCGATATGAATTTAGACGTCGTTAGAAATCTGATGGCAGAACTTTGAATTGTATAAATTTTAATGCACAAAAATATTCATCGAAGCACTTGCCAACACGAATTCACTCTTTTACCCATCTTACGACTCAAAAAACGAGGCACGCTCAGACACTCATCCATGAGTGCTTCGCTTTCTCAACACATCCGTGTGTTTCCCAACCTCGTTTTTATGACTCTTCAGATGAGAGTTCATAAGTGTTGGCAAGTGTTTCGAAAAAAAGGGAGAGAAGAAGAAAAACTCTGTTATTTCGCATTTTGTAGGGCGTTTTTATACTCAAATTATGGCAAGTTTGAATATGTGTCGACTCCCTCGACACTTCCCTCATAAATGGGAGCAAACTTTTCAATTTGGAAAGTGGCTTTTTCTTGATTCTCCTCACAAAATTGGGAGAAGTGGCAACGTAGTTGATAAGGAGGGTTCATCTTTACTTTTTATTTCAATGCCAACGGCTTTCCAACTGATTTCTTAATCTTCACGTACACCCTCATTCAATTTGAGTTGCATATAAATTGAGAATAATTCTGAAGAAAAAATAAAAAAGGACACGATCTGTGTCCTTTTATTTATCCCGTTGGAGCAGGTGATGGGATTCGAACCCATGACCTCCGCCTTACCAAGGCGGCGCTCTGACCTGCTGAAGCTACACCTGCATCCTCAAAAAATAAAAAAATGGAGCGGGAAACGGGGGTCGAACCCGCGACCTTCTGCTTGGCAAGCAGACGCTCTACCACTGAGCTATTCCCGCTCGTTCTTGGTGCGAGAGGTGGGACTTGAACCCACACGGGTTTCCCCACTGGATCCTAAGTCCAGCGCGTCTGCCAATTCCGCCACCCTCGCGCACTGTTGGTGACCCGTGCGGGATTCGAACCCGCGGCCCCTTGATTAAAAGTCAAGTGCTCTACCAGCTGAGCTAACAGGTCTCTTTCAAAGACGAGTAAATTTTACCATATGAGCGCTTTCAAGTCAAGACTTCAATAAAGAAGTTCTCAGATAAATCAATTTTATACAAAAAGTATTTGTTTGGAACGTTTTTGGTGATAACATATAAAGTGAGCGTGATTTAAATCTGAGTGCCAGAGTTTTCAAAAAATTAAAAGATGGAGGGATTTTATGAGGTTAAAGGGAAAGGTAGCGCTCATAACAGGCGGTGCGAGTGGTATAGGTCTGGCCACATGCAAGAGATTCATTGAAGAAGGAGCCACCGTGGCGGCGTGTGATTTTAATGAAGAAGCTTTAAAGGCTGCAGCCGATGAAATTGGTTCTCAATACCATCCTTACAAGATGGACGTTTCAAATCATGAAATGGTAAAAGAAGTTGTCGAGAAAATAGCTTCAGAACTTGGAAAAATAGACATACTTGTAAATAACGCTGGCATAACAAAAGACAATTTCCTCGTTAAAATGCCGGAAAAAGATTTTGATGCCGTCATAAACGTGAATTTAAAAGGAGTCTACAACGTTACACAGGCAGTTGTACCTTACATGATGGAAAAGAAAAGTGGAGTTATATTAAACGCTTCATCCGTTGTCGGAGTGTACGGTAATATTGGACAAACAAATTACGTTGCTTCGAAAGCCGGCGTTATAGGAATGACCAAAACATGGGCAAAAGAATTTGCAAGATACAACATTCGTGTGAACGCGGTGGCCCCGGGATTTATAAAAACTCCAATGACCTCAAAGGTTCCACAAAAAGTTATCGATTACATGAATTCGAAAACGCCACTTGGTAGAATGGGAGAAGCCATAGAAATAGCCAACGCTTACTTGTTTCTTGCCTCAGATGAGGCTTCTTACATAACAGGACAAGTTCTTGGCGTTGATGGAGGTTTAGTGGTTTAAAGAAAATATGAATATATGAGGAGGATGAAAAATGTCAAGAAAAGTTTATATCGTGGGCGCAAAGAGAACGGCAATAGGAGTTTATGGAGGAAGCTTAAAAGATATTCCCGCCGCTAGATTAGGAGCTGCTGCAATAAAGGCCGCAATGGAGCAGGCAAAGATAGATCCCAAAGAAGTTGATGAAACTATAGTGGGGAATGTCCTTATCGCTGGACAGGGAATGGGACCTGCAAGACAGGCTTCTATATATGCGGGAATTCCTGTGGAAGTACCAGCCTTTACCGTTCATATGGTGTGTGGAAGTGGAATGAAAGCTTTGATGATAGGCGCTACCGATATAATTGCCGGTCAAGCCGATCTGGTTGTAACTGCCGGGATGGAAAGCATGTCACAGGCGCCTTATCTCGTGCCTGGAAAAGTTAGATTTGGAACAAGATTCGGAGATGTAAAAATGGTTGATCACATGGTATACGATGGCTTAACGGACGTTTTCAACCAGGTACATATGGGAATAACAGCTGAAGAAATAGCAAAAAGACTAAACATTTCCCGCCAGGAGCAAGACGAGTTCGCTTTGGAAAGCCAAAACAGAGCCAGAAAAGCGGTAACTTCTGGAAGATTAAAAGAAGAAATAGTTCCAATTGAGGTTAAATTAAAAAAGGAAACCAAGATATTTGATACGGATGAAGGACCAAGGGAAACTTCATTGGAAAAACTTTCAAAACTTCGCCCTGCTTTCAAAAAAGATGGAACTGTAACTGCGGGAAATTCTTCAACTCTTAACGATGGAGCAAGCGCAATAGTAATTGCGAGTGAAGAATTCGTCAAAGCTCACGGTTTAACTCCTCTTGCAGAAGTATTTGCATGGGGTCAGGGCGGTGTGGATCCCATCGTTATGGGCCTTGGACCTGTACCTGCAACAGACAAAGCTTTAAAAAATGCTGGATTGAACTTCAAAGATATTCAACTTTTTGAAGCCAATGAAGCCTTTGCCGTTCAAACGCTGGGAGTTATGAGAAATTGGCAGGAAATGTACTCTGTTACCAAAGATTACATAATGGAAAGATCTAACGTTAACGGTGGTGCCATCGCATTTGGCCATCCCATAGGTTGCTCGGGAAACAGAATAACGGTAACACTCTTGTATGAAATGATGAAAAGAGATTTGGAGCTAGGCCTGGCCACTCTATGCATTGGCGGTGGCATGGGCACAGCAGTGGTAATAAAAAGGGTTTGACGATTTTTAACGGTCCAAATATAAAGGTGAGACAAACGTCTCACCTTTATATTTGTCACGTTCATTAACACAAAAAATGGCGGAGGTGCTGGGACTCGAACCCAGAAGGCACATAGTGCCACCGGTTTTCAAGACCGGCCCCTTAGCCGATTCGGGCACACCTCCGTCTCCATCTATTCCTTACTCTAAAAATTATTCACTTTTTCCCACCTGAAAATTATCACCTTTTTTGGCGCTCTTGCTCGCATTTAATCCATGTTCAAGTTTCTCTTTGGTAATTATGGCCTTTTGTGTTTCTTTATCAAAAGCTCTCATCATTGACATATCAAAGACTAAATCTATTGATTGTCCCACTTCTGCCTCTGTTTTAGGATCTATAGAAGCGACTATAACGTCATCTCCGACTCTTGCGTGAAGTATAGTCTGATTGCCTAATGGCTCCAATATGTCAACACTTACTTTTACGGTATTATCTGACTTGGCCGCCACAGCAAACATCTTATCGTAAATGTCTTCAGGTCTAATACCGAATATTATCTCCCTATTTGTGTATTCTTTGAGCTCCTCTTTGTATATTTGGGGAACCTTAAGCATTATATCATTTTTAAGCTTTATCCACAAGTCCCCATCTTTTTCAACCACGGCGGCATCCAAAAAGTTCATTGATGGAGAACCTATGAAACCGGCAACAAACACGTTGTTTGGATAATGATAGATGTTAAATGGA
>WFYR01000077.1 GCA_015489955.1 Mesoaciditoga sp.
GCACCTGCGGTGTGGAAACGATCAAAGCTTTTCCGTTTTTCAATATCATTATTCGATCTGCGTATTCTTCTATCTCATGGGGATCATGGGACGAGAATATCACCGTCTGCTCTTTTCTGCGTTTCAACAGGTATTCCCACATTCTCTTTCTCGCAAACGGATCCAGAGATGTGGTTGGTTCGTCCAGATAGATTATCGGCCTTTTCGCTATTATTCCCCGTGCTATCGTAAGCATTTGCCTCATGCCGGCACTCAATTGAGGAATCGTCTTGTGAGTGTAGGCGTTCATTCCAAGTTCTTTCATCGTTTGCAAGATCGTGGGTTTTGCTTTTCTACGAGGGATTCTCAGAAGATCTGCGTAGAACAGCAGGTTTTCGTAAACCGTAAGCTGCCATTCCAAGCCCATCCAGCCGGATGTGGAGACGTACGCTATTTTATCTTTGATCTTTTCGTGGTCTTTTACAAGATCGAAGCCAAGCACTTTGGCATTTCCAGAGGTTGGATAAAGAAGGCCACTCAGCATCTTTATAAGGCTGGTTTTCCCGGCACCGTTTGGACCAACTATGGCAAAGATCTCTCCCAATTCGACCGAAAACGAAAGGGCATCCACGGCGACAACTCTTCGGGTATTCCGGCTTGTAAGCTTGAAAGCGTTTTTCACCCACAGGCCAGGACCTTGTTCTTTCATTCCACGCACTTTGGCTTTCACACTGGTCGGTACCGTGTTGTATATCTTTGTAAGAGAATTGGTGACTACGGTATACAAAAAAATCACCTCGTTATGAGGAAAAGGCAAATGTTAGTAATGCGAATTATATCATAAATGGGTCTGCGCGTACGAAAACGGATCAAGATGATTTAATAACCAAACAACTTTCTAACTGCTTTTAATAAAAATTAAACAAATTTATACCTTGAAAATGGTATTTGCTTTGTGTTATACTTCATCTGCATCGGGGCGTAGCGCAGAGGTAGCGCACCTGTCTTGGGCACAGGGGGTCGCTGGTTCAAATCCAGTCGCCCCGACCAAAAAAGCGCAGACATCTGCGCTTTTTGTTTTGTTTTTTGCTATTTCCAATTTGCCAGAATGGCATCGCCAACGTTGACATCAAGCACGCTGGCTATAACGGGACACTTGGCCTCTAAAAAAAAGAAGAGACGTTCATCGTGTACATCATCTAAACCCTCAAAATTGCCTTGGCCTTTTGAAATGATAACGTCTGCTTTCTTCCATGTTTTCATAAAATCATCACTTGCAAAGTTCATGTCCATACCAGCCATTGGACTACCGGAGTCGATTATCTCATCTGGTGAAATTCCAACTTCTAAAGCATCATTTTTTGTAACGTCATTCAAAATTGGTTCACTTCTGACGGCAAATTTCACACAAATATTGAAAAGCGCTTTTAGTTTATCCGAAAAAGCTTTGTCAAAAACAACTTCTCCGGTGTTGTCTAAAATGTACAGAACACACTTTGCATTTTTCATCTTTGAATAAAAAAGATCAAAGTCGTCCAATTTCAGAGTCTTGTCCTTCAACGTGTCTAAGAATTCACCTTCTTTATTCAAATCAATATCTTTAACTCCCAGATCTAAATGGTTACCCAAAATTGCCGCCGTTGCCAAAACTTTCAAGGGATTGGAAGATGAATTGGAAAATTCGATCACATCCTTTATCATATTTTGAGCTCTCTTATTGAGCGCTAGTTTTCTTTTTGCGTAAAGATCCCCTATACCCGTGAATTTTTTGATTACATCATTTGCAAGCTTCGAAAGTTCAGTTGGTTTCATCCCAAAGTAAGCTTTTTCAAAACTCATTGACGCCTTTTTCATTGCTTCAAATTTTTCTTCATTACTTGCATCCCATTCATCTAAGCTTCTCCTTATTTGCGTTAAAACACAGGAAAAACAATCGGCTAACGCTTTCAAAATACCACCCGCCTTTTTGTACATTCGCATTTTTTGCATTCTCTCATATTGTACCATCAGCTTTTACAGATGTAAATTTTGGTCCCGTTTGAATGAGGTGTACGAAGATCAAGAAATCAATTGGAAAGTTGCCAACATTAAAACTCAACAAATCTGGAGATAACGAATTTTTGCATCGACTTTTGAACTACACGAACGATTATTCAAAAATGATATTTATCGTGATATGTCACGATGCGATACGCTCACAGAAATTTTATCTTTGAATATTTCACCGAGTTTCTGAGCAATGTAAACTGATCTATGCTTTCCACCGGTGCATCCAATGGTAATGTAGAGTGTATCTTTCGCTTCTTTTGAATAGTTATCTATGACGAATTCTAAGATTTCTACAATTTTAGAAATGTATTCCTTTACCGCTTCAAATTGCTCAAAGTATCTTTGTACTTCTTTATCCGTTCCAGTTTTGTCCTTTAATTCTCCTACGTAGTAAGGATTTGGTAAAAAACGGGCATCAAACATGAAATCTGCGCTTAAGGGGATTCCATATTTAAATCCAAATGATTCTATGGACAGTTTCAAACTTCTGTTTAAATCTCCTTCAATGAAACTCACAATTCGCCTTCTAAGCTCGTGTGAATTCATTAAAGAAGTGTCTAAAACGTAATCTGCCATTTCTTTTATTTTGACAAGCTTCTCTCTTTCATGTTGCACAAGGATCTCTATAGAACTCTTCCCATCTGAGAGTGGGTGTTTTCTGCGTGTTAGATTGTACCTGTTAACGAGGGTCTCTTCTTTCGCATCCAAAAAGATGATTTTAACTTCAATTCCCATTTTTTTTAATTTATCCACGACTTTTCCTATTTCGTTAAATGATTCGCCACTTCTCACATCTATAACGGCAGCCAGCCTTTTGTTTTCTATTGAAGGATGCCTCATTATCGAAATCATGTTAAGCAAAAGGTCAGGAGGAATGTTATCCATGCAAAAATATCCAATATCTTCTAAAACTCCCAATACGGTGGACTTTCCTGCGCCAGAGAGTCCAGATACGATTACCATTTCCAATTTTTATCCTTCCTTTCCAATCTTTCCATCAATGAAAACTCCGTCGAATGAACGACGGAGAAAATCACTTTTTCTGCGCTTTTCTTAATTTTTTTATTTCCGCTTTTAGCTTTGTGTTTTCGTCTTTGAGTTTTTCACATTCCTCAATGTCCATTTTTAACCTTTTGGCTATCTTCTGCTCCAATTTCACATTTCTTTCTTTCATCAAGCGCCATAGCGTCTCTTCGGCTTCTATTGCCATTTCATCGTTGATAAAGCCTTCTTCTATTAGTTGATCTACTATTTTGTCCACCGTCTTTTTATCGCTAAAATTGAGTTTGACCAGTTCATATAGTATTTCTATCGAGCGCTTTATTTTAAGCATTTTTACCTTGTTTTTTATCAATTCTAAAGGCGATTCATCTGGAATGTCCAAAAGTTTTTTTCCCTGATCGTAGTGCTTTTGTAAAAGCGCTGCCACCACGTGGCTTGTCACATCTTTTCCACTTTTTTTATCTATGACTTTGATGTTTTTCCCTTCATTTAACATCCTTGCAATGTCTTTCAGAGTTATGAATTTTTTGGTGGACGTATCGTACAATTTCCTGTTCGAGTACTTCTTTATTATCATATCAACCATATCACCGATATGATAACACATTTATAGAAATTAAAAATAGATCTCCCCTTTCACGTAAACTCCACTATTTGGCTTTTGTAGTCTAAAGTATTCCTGCGGATCACCATTCATATACTCTCCTCCAAAATCTATGGATAAATTTTGAATTGGTCTGTAACTCGCATCGAAATCGATAAAAATTCCCTTTTTCATCTTTGAATTTTTCAAAGCAAAAGAGAACGCAATGGCGCTGTTCAACTTCCATATGTCGTTTATATTCTTGTTCGCATAAAATAAAATTGAATTTTCAACATTAGTCAAATTCTCGCCGGGTAACCCTCTTTTCAATTCAATTCCCACCAGCGTGTTTGAAATGAATCCATTAACGCCCATTAACCCCCAAAATTTTTTATTAGTGAAAAGGGCGCATTCACCATAAAGATTGTAATCTTGATTTATGGGAAATGGTCCGCTAAATTCGGCTCCAATGGCGTTCAATTGAGGATAGATAAGTTTGCTGTTTATCAAGCTAAAAGAATGTTCAAAACCATGATACGCATCCAGGTAAACGTTGTAATCACCTATCATCGTTGAATATCGTAGACCAATTTGAACGTTTTTAGGTAACGGCTGGATAAATTCCACACTTGATGGAATTGTTGGATAGATATTTGGAGAAAAATTTGGAACTAAGTCTAATTCTAAAGAAGAACCATCGTTGTACCAGAAAGTACTTTGTACTCCAACGATAGAGTTACGTGTAGGAGAATTAAAAATATCTGTGAAATCGTATGCCTCTAGAAGATTGACTGGATTCTCTACGGGACTCGTCCCCCAGTTTACGTAAAATCTTCCCGCTTTTAGTTCAATGTTTGCGCTGTTGTAATCTATGTACGCTTCATTAAATGTGAGATTGGCCATGTTAGATTGTAAGAATGCCGGTGCTTTACAATTTTTAGCGAAAAATTCCGAAAGCAAGTGTGACTCCATCAAAGTGAAGTTTATCTTTGCGCTAAAACCATTCCCTAGATCAACTTTTGAAATGTTGATATCTCTCAACGCCTGCACGATTTTGCCATCGTAATACCTTACAACGTACCCGGCTTTTCCTGAGAGATTTGGAGCGGCCATGACGGTCACTCCAAAAAGAAGAACGGCAACTGAAAAGAAAATAATCATCATTTTTTTACTCATATTTCCACCTTCAATATCTGAGTATTGGCATAAAAAGTGTCCTTACGCTGAAAAATGAAGAAGGAATGTCCAAGTTGAATTCCGTCTTTTCAAGTACTATTGTGGTTTTTGAAGAGCCATCAGCCATGTTCAATGTAATATTCTTGAACAACCACCTTCCATCAACATTTTCCAAACCAGAGTTTTTCATTGTTTTGTAAAGCTTCCCGTCCTTGTAAAATTCTATCTTTGTTGGCAGAAAATGCGATTTATCTATGGTCATAACAATCTTTGAATACTGTGACTCATCAACACTTGGTATTATTCGAACAACGTATTCAGAAGAATTATCTGCCAGTAGAGTGTACTTTCCGTCTTCTTTCTGTGAATAAAGTAATGAAAGATCGCTGTAGGTAAAATCGGAACCTGCAAACTTTGAATTTTTTGAAGAACCGGCAATACGCTGCATTCTATGATACGCTGGCATGTAAAGATATTCTTTGTCCTTTCCAAGACTTAAAAGCGACATACCTTTTATACTTTGAGGATAGTTGAAGCGTACAAAAGCGTACTTTTTCTGGCCATTGTTGTAAACGTAGATGACGAGTTTGTACTGCTTTTCCGGCATGTTCTTTTGCTGAACGTACATTTTCATCTCCACTTTTTGGTTTTTGAATTTCGAATTTTCATTCACAACTTTGTCCATTATTTGTTGGGCTGTAAGTGCAAATGAGGTTGAGACAATCCCCGCTAAGATAACGGAAACGCTCAATAACGTCAAAAATTTTTTCACAAAGATCACCCCTTCTTTTTAGTTATTTTGAACGCTTTCCTGTAAAAAGTTTCAGGAAGCGTTGAAAGCAATGGAACAAGTACGAAAACGGAAAGTAAAAGCGCTACAACCATGGTAGAAATTGACAGAACTGCGAATTGTTTTAATCCTCCTATATTCGATATGAAGAATGTGGCAAATCCCATTGAAGAAGCCAATGAGTTGAAAACGATACCCTTTCCAGAAGTGGCAAAAGTTTCCACTATGGCTTCGTGAACCTTTCCAATTTTTTTAAACTCTACTTTAAAACGGCTAAAAATCTGTACAACGTAATCAACACCGACGCCTATCGTCATGGAAGCTATGGTGATGGTTATGGCGTTGAGCGGAATGTGAAACATGCCCATCACGCTGAAATTAAAGATAACGGTTAAACCAACAGGTATAAGTCCTATTAAAGAAAGTGTCAAAGAAGATGTTTGTATTACAAGCAAAATAAACACAATTATTGCAGAAAGGGCCATCGATTCGTACTGTGAACGCATCAACATATCTGAGACGTGATTGTAGACTACTGGAATTCCAGTAATGCCTATTTCAACATGATGTTTTCCGTTTTTAGTTGGAATTGCCACATTTCTGTCAGACATTTCAAGAGACAGGTTTTCAAAAGTGCTTGCGCTTAAGGACACATCTTTCAGCTCTTCTTTTAACAAATTTTCAATGTATTCAGTTCTGAATTTGTTAACCAATGCAGGTATCTGCGCTTCCAAAATTGGTGCCAGCATTTCTTCATTTTCTTCGCCAATTTTTTCTTTTAGAGTACTTTCAAAAGCACCTTGTGAGTATCCATTTTTTAATCCTTGTTCAACAGCTAATCTAAGCGTGGATATTTCTTTTGAAGAGAAACCATCCAACATGTCCAGAGATTTTAAGTATTCGACAAGCTCATTTGAGACCTTTGAAGATTTGCTTTTCAGTATCTCTCCAGTTGAGATATTTACCACTTCATGCGCAATTTTTTTAATTGCAATTGGAGATATCTTCTTGTCAATAGCGGTAAAATATCCCTTTAAGTAATCGCTTAGAGCTCTTTCGGCCAATGCTTTTTCTCTTTCATCACAATTTGAGAGGTCTACATAGGAATAACTTTTAAAAATGTACGCGTTTACGAATTTTTCCAATTTCTCCCTTAGTTCTTTTATTTCATGCATCGAGATTGGCTTTACTCTGATCTGTTCAACACTTTCGTCTAATTTTCCATCTACCAATTGCGAGAGATCATTTCCCTGCATTAAAAACCACAAATTTTGTATCTTATCGTTTTGTAAAGGAATGTAATTTTGATCGTTAAACCTTTCGTTCATTTCTTGAATCATCGTTGCCAAGGAATAAGTCCCTCCAACAACATCTTTAAAATGATTTGTTGAGTACATGGATATAAGTTTCTCACTTCTTAACAAATATGGGTCCGTTGCTTTGCCTTTAAAATCAACGATCAAGAAATCGCTTCCGTTGAAATTATCGTTAAAGTAGTCCATTGCCCTCACAACATCGTTATTTTTCCCAAGCAAAACGGATAACCTCATATCCGATTGAACTTTGAAGATGAAAAGACTAACGGCACCAATTGCTAAAAACGTTAAAGCGATAAATGCAACTCTGTTTTTTAGAATTACGTTGGCAATTTTTCTTCCAAGGTTGCATTTTTTCATTTTTTTCGTTCCTTGAGAAGCATGCTTTTTTGAAAAAGATGCCATAGCTGGAGTAAAAAGAAGATTCACCAAGAGCGCGAAACTTATACCAATTGCGGTAAAAATTCCAAATGCCCTTATTGGGTCTATGTTGACGGTCATTAAAGAAAGAAAGGACGCGATGGTTGTCAAAGCGCTTAGCAAAATAGCGGTGCCAATATCGCGCAAAGTATGCGACACTCTAACACTGTGATCTGCATCTCTTTCTTCGAAATATTTATTTACCACGTATATACCGTAAGCATTCCCAAGTGCGATTACCACAACCGGAATTGCTATGTTTGCCAGCGTCATGGTGTAACCTAAAAGGCGAATAAGACCGACAGTCCACGTTGAAGATAAAATTACAGAAAGAAGCGGAAGTAAAAAGCCCACGGCATTTCTGAAAAGTAAAAGTAGAACTATGGCTACCGCTACAAGAGAAAGCGGAATGAGAATTTCCATGTTTTTAAGCGCTATTTTCCTGGCAGAGAGATTTGATGTTGGTATACCCGTGTAATATACTTTTTGAGCCGTTGAATATGAATTCACATAGTTTTCTATTTTTTTACTCACATTGATGCTTTCTTTTTCCGTTAAACTTGCATCTAAGCTTACCATTATCATTGCAGATTGACCATCTGGAGAGACAAATTGACCTTTGAAAATTGGAGAAGACATCACGGATTTTTCCAGGGACTTTAAATTTACATGCTTTCTACCTTTCAAAATTTCGCTTATTTTTGAAACCTGAACACTTCCATTTACATCTTCAATCCATGGGGCATTCGTTAAAGAAATGACGGATTTCACACCTTCAATTTTTTGAATTCCTTTTGTAATTTCGGAGATGTTTTTCAATGAGTTCATTGAAAAGAGAGAGTGATATTTCATTCCAATGAGAACAAGATTGTTCATTTTAAAACGATTGGCAACCCTGTTGTAATAAGAGATCTCCGGATCATTTTCTGGCACGTACTTAGTGATGTTGTCTATAACTTGAACTTTTGATGCTTCGTACGCCATAAAAACACTTAAGAGCAAAAAGAGCACGATAATAAACCATCTGTGTTTTGAAACCCACAAACCAAGTTTTTGCATTTCAACACCCCTTTGCCATTTTATTATGCATTGCATAATTTTTATGCAATGCATAATATATCCCTTTTGGTTGAAATTAAAATTAAGAAAAAATTATCTTTGAATTAAATCGCTTTCTCCTCGGCTTCACCCCTGGTAGGGCCCCAAATTTACAGAAAGTTCATTAAGGCAATTGCTGAGGATGGTTGAAATAGTCCTTGAAAAGAAGAGAAAAAGCAAGTAAAATGGGGATGCCTATGCGTCTTAGCCTTGTGACCCAAACACATTAACCTTCACCCATAAAGGAGGCATCCCCAATGAGAATATTAACAGAAATTACATCTTTAACGCAAGTACTTTTTTCTCTTTCTTTTTCTCGAAATATTGCCATCCTTATCATGGAGATTCTCTTTTTCAATCTAAGGCCTAGGATAAGGCAATTAGCTTTGTTCTTTCCATGCAACACGTCGTTCAAGCATAGAAGAAAGCGTGTAC
>WFYR01000078.1 GCA_015489955.1 Mesoaciditoga sp.
CCGGAAGGAAGAACATACCTTTTTGGCTTTCCCAGCCGTCTCCATAGATCATCTGAGGACTTAGAAGGAATAAATGGATCGAAAGCGGCTTTAAAAAAGAGTGTTTTTCTTGGAGGAATTAGATGGGCAAATATTGAAGGATCGTAAGTAAAACAAATTGGCATATTTTTCAAATCCTCTACAGAATGAAAATTTCTTGCAGCCGCATCAAATGCAAGGTGCTTTAAAGCACACTCTTGTGGATTGCACTCTTTGTTCTCTTCGTATGAAACGCGAAGTATCTTGGTTGCAACGCTTTTCCAGGTAATGTATTCGTAATTTCCCCCAGTGACTGCAAAAACTCCTTTTTTTATTCTCTTATCTATTGCCATGGCAATGACGGAAATCATACCTCCAAAGCTAAAGCCCATTATGTCGATCTTTTTGAATCCTTCGTCTTCCAAAAAGTCCACGCACGTTAGTATGTCAGTTACAGCCTGATCAAAGCGTTGCGCAAGTTCAACGTCTGTTCCTTTTATAAAAGCTGTTCCGCTTTTTTTACCTGGAGGAGTTCTCTCAAAATGATAAGGTAGCACTGGCATTAACGTAGGATATCCATTTTTTGAGAAAAATTCTGGGTAGTATTTGAGATGATCGAAATTTCTTTGTCCTGTTCCATGAACGAAGATAATAGCCTCATCATTTTTAGATTTCACATTGAAAAAAAGCGCTTTGGCGTTATCAACAACATCAATTCCTGAACCCTTTGGGCTCTTAAAGTTAAGGATAGAATACGGGTCTCCTTTTTCTAATTTGAATGACGTTTTCCTTGAAGTCGTGTACATAGAAAAGCCATTATCTTCCGTAATATGACCGTTTTTTATTCCCATTTTCACCTCTCAGTAGGAATTATAAGAAACTCTTGTTGCCCATAAACATTGCGAAGGACAATTTTTTCGAATCCCCGTCAAAACGGATTTTCCCTTTTTTCCGCATTCTTAATTCAAAATACAATGCACACTCTGCCACTCGCCTATGAGCATATGAGCGCTTCGCTTTTTCGGTACATTCTGTGCCTCTCAACCTCATATTCGTGTTTGTGAATTTCCAGATGGCTCATTTTTTCTGACAAGTACTTCGAGGATGAATTCAATCTCTTTTTGAAATACTCCGTAACATCGATACACAGGTTGAATCAGGAAATTATATTCCAGAATCGTTTTGAAAATCAAATCCTTTTTCTAAATCACTTTTGAATTGGTAAAAAGTGATTATAAGGGTATAATAAGCGTTGTTAAATGGAGGTATGTGCATGAAGAAACGGATAACCGTTATCTTTTTTGCGATTCTCATCTCCACTTTTCTGTCAAACATCAGTTTGGCTTTAACATTAAAAGTGGGAACCTACGATGATGAGCCGTTATCTTTTCAAAGAAACGGCAAAGTCATGGGTATTTATATAGATTTGTTGAATTATATCGCTAAAAAAGAAGGATGGCACGTAATTTACGAGTATGGCAATCTTAACGATCTTCTTCAAAAATTGAAAGATGGAAAAATAGATCTCTTAACTTCTGTGGCTTACTCACCTAAAAGGGCAAAGTACGCTTACTTCTCAAAAGAAACCGTTTATGTGAATTGGGCAAATATCTGTCAAAGAAGCGACGAAAATTTGGAAGGCATATTTTCTTTTAAAGAGAAAAAAATTGGAGTTATGGATGGAGACATTTATTATGTTGGTCCAAACAACGTCCACGAACTTTTCGAAAAGTTCGAAGTTCCCGTGAAATTCGTGGTATTTCCAGATTATCGATCGATACTGAAAGCGGTACAAGACAAAAAAATAGACGCCGGTGTGGTAACAAGGCTCTTTGTAAACATATACGCTCGCAAATACAAAGTAAAGGAAACTCCAATTATCTTTGATCCTGTAAAACTCGTCTTTGCCGCTTCTAAAGAAAACGCTAACCTTTTAGATGTTCTAAATGAAATAGACTCTCAATTAAAAGAGATGAAAAAAAACCCAACATCAAGGTATTACCAGATTTTGAACGAATATACCAATTACGGAGAATATCAAGGAATTCCAAAATGGGTGTTTGAAATTCTTATTTACGGTGGAATAACAGTGGGGACTGTTATTCTTATTTTACTTTACATGAACTATATACTAAGGAAAAAAATAAAAAAGGCCACCCAGGACGTTATTAAAAGGAACAAAGATCTAGAACGCTTCAATAGAGAGTTAAGAAAAACTCGTGACGAATTGAAAAAGAGTGTGGAAGTTGAAAACACCATAAGAAGAAAATATTCAGAGATGTTGAACTTGTTTTCCCTGCAAACAGATCAGCTTGAAAGCAAAGAAGACGTCTTCATGCAAAAAATCCTTTCAACCGCAATTCTTGTTTTGGAAGGCGATTACGGCAGCGTCAACAAAATAGAAAATGGAAAATGGAAATTCGTTTCAACAATTGGTCACGATAAAAACATTCTTAACGCTTATCCTTTAGACGCAAAATACATATTTCGCGCTCCCGACGTGAAGATCTTGAACATGAAAGAATACAACGAAAGAAATCTCCCTTCCAATGTTAATTCTATTTTAAAGAAAGGGGCAAAGCCCATAAAACAAACCATCTTCATTCCTTTAATCATCGAAAACATGTGGGATGGGAACATGTGCATCGATTTAGATGAAAAGAATGAAAAAACTTTTTCGAAAGAATCTTTGGAAGTGGCAAGGGCTTTCAAAGAAGTGACAAAAGTCTTCTTGACCTTGAAATTTAACAACGATATCTTCAAAAGAGCTTACATCGAATTCGCACGTCGCCTTGCCAATATAGCAGAATCTTACGATCAAACGACGGGGGCTCATATTACGCGCGTGGGAGAAATTTCCGCGTTCTTGGCTTTGAAAATGGGAATGTCCGCCGATTTTGTGGAAGAGTTGCGCGAATTCGCACCTCTTCACGATATCGGGAAAATTCTGATCGCCAAAGAGATTTTGAAAAAACCCGGAAAACTTAGCCCAGCTGAATGGGAAGAAATGAAAAGACACACCCTTTACGCCAAAAAAATATTGAACACGAAATACTTCGAAATGGCTTTAAAGATCGCACTTTACCATCACGAAAACTACGATGGTAGCGGCTATCCTTATGGTCTAAAGGGAGAACAGATCCCAATTGAAGCGCAAATCGTTCATGTGGTGGACGTTTACGACGCTTTACGATCGTCGCGCCCATACAAAAAAGCCTTTTCTCATGAAGAAACGATGAAAATAATGACCTTAGGAGATGGACGTGTTTCACCACATTACTTCAACCCGCAAATACTGGAAAAGTTTGTAGAAAATGCCGAAGAAATAAATGAAATTTTTGAAAGAATCAACAAAGAAACTAAAGACGATAAAATTTAGGCTTTCTGTCTTCAAAGATATCATTAAGATCGTTCAAGTGTTTGTTTCTTGAAAGTTCTGGATGCACATCAACTTCTAGAATGGCATCTTTATCTTTTGGCGCTTGGACAAGCACTTCTCCCTTTGGAGATGTGATTTGGCTCTTTCCAGTAAATTCCAGTACTTTTTCACCATTTTCATCTTTTCCCCATCTGTTGGCAGTCGCTATGTACACTTTATTTTGCAAAGAAGCGTATACGTTTGAGGACTGGCAATATGGCATAACCAAATTAGCGCTGTGCGCTATAACATCCGCACCCATTAAGGCCAGCGTTCTAAAACTTTCAGGAAAGAACCAATCAAAACATATCGCCAACCCTATTTTTATTCCTTTGAATTCTTCAACGAAAAATCCCGTGTTACCCGCAACAAAAAACTTCTTTTCCTCAAAAAAAAGATGCGTCTTCCTGTAAATCCTTTTCCTTCCATTTGGAAAGACGATCATAGAAGAATTGTAAAGCGTATCACCCTCTTTTTCTGGAAAACCAAAGACAATTGCACTGCCTTTCCTTTTTGAAAAATCTTCAATTTCCTTTTCAACTAAATCGTTTAATTTTGCAACCTCAAAGATCTCGTCTTTTGTTTTAAAAAGGTAACCGCTAAACGCAAGCTCCGGCAAAACAAACAGCTTTGCCGAAGAATCTTCCATCAGTCCTAAGGCCTTTTTGAGATTATTTTTAACGTCAAAAAGTTCTGGATTGAATTGAACTATCGCTATTTTCATAATTCAATTCTAACATAAAGTTTTTACAAACCCATGTAACTTTTACCTGCTTACCTAAAGAACATTTCAATTGAAGATCATCTTGAACTTGATTTTAGTTCTCCTCAAAACATCATTCCGGCTTACAGGCCGGAATGACTTTAACAAAAATTTCGTATTTTTTAGTCTTGCACAATTCGAAAGAATCACATAATGCATACGTACGCTAAAACCCTATCTGAATTCCACCGGCTATCTCTGTATCCTGCGAGAGATTAAAAGGAGAGTAATACACCATTTTGACGGCTTCCGCATACAGTCTTATCTTTTGGATGTTCACAGCTAATCCTGCATGTACATAGCCATCGTACTTTAGATATTCCATTTCGAATTGTCCTTCGTAAAAAGACAAATCCGGGCTAAATCCAGCGTAAATTTCCAAATTGGAAATTGGAATATCCAGATTCAAATAAGTGAAAAGGTAAAATTGATCGGCGGGATTGAGATCTCCAGAGTCTAAAAGTACTCCCAAATCGAGAGTCAATCCTGAACCCATGGTTATCCTTCCTTCCACATAGTCAATTCCAGAAGATGTGAATTCATCACTGCCTATGTACTTACCAACTCCTCCGCCTATGAAGGTGGTTGCATAAGCACCAATCGCGAATACCAAAAGAATGGCCACCAACGCAAGCAATTTTTTCATTCCTTACCCCTCCTTTTGAATTTTATATTAACGTTAAAATAGTAACATTTTAATTTTATCATACTTTTTTGAAAATTAAAAACTGGCATTATGAAGTTCCAATCCGATTTATCCTCATTTTTGTATGATCTGAGAAGGTTATTACCAAAAGAAGATTTACGAATTTTCTTTAACTTTTACAAAATTCCCAAAAGTGAACATGAATATGCCAAAGAAAGCCAAAGCCCAGCCTATTCCCACTTTATCCGCAACTATTCCCATAAGCGGTGCAAATATTGCCATGAGGATAGTTGTTATCTGTGATTCCACCGAAAGCCCGGATGCCATTATTTCATGTGAAATTTTATCGCTTACAAGCGATACGTTCATTGGACGTCTGAAATTCTGTAAGACGTAGAGCACCAAAAGAGAGAGAATGGAAATGACTTGTATTTTGAAGCTCATCGAAAAGCCGGCTACAATTATCAAAATTGCGCCAATGAAGTAAGTCATATTTACAGCTGTTGGAAGACTTTTGAATTTCTTGCTTATCTTTGCCGAATTTCTTGAAGCATAACTTGTTAAAAGGTATATCACAAAATAGATAATCCCAACGGTAAGAGAAGTTCTTTTCACGCTGTCGAAGGTTAAAAAAATTGGTAATGAAAGTGCAAAAGATTTCAATATAGGCTGAAGGTATTCTTTTGACACTTTAAAAAAAGATGAAAAGGACGAACTGTTAAGCACCACTTTCATAGCGTCAAAATTTTTGAATATCATGGCGAAGTCCCTAAGAGTTGTCTTCACTTGTCTTTTCAAAGTGCCTCTCTCGATTTTTTTCAATTCACCATCCAATTCTTTTGGATAGGTTAAAAGGTTTATAAGATCTAAAACGTACGGAATGACAGAGGCTATGAAGATGTACCTGTAACTTCCAGAATAAAAAACAAGAGCGGCCGCTATTAACGAGCTTATAGCCGAACCAAGTTGTGAGGCCCCACGAGTGTGACCATAGTAATCGACTTTAACGTCTTCCATATGGTTTATTCTAAGATATTCAAGTATCAATGCTTTATGGGTGCCTGAACGAAACGCTTCTCCAAACGCAAAGAATACCATGGCAAGAGAGTAAAAATAGTAATTTGAGAAAAAATAGAATATCAAAAAAGATATTATGTAAGAGATGAAAGCCATAATCATTGATTTTCTTCTTCCAAATATATCCGCATATATACCCGTTGGTATTTCTAAAATATTTGTTGAAATGTCCCTTATGGCGTAAAGCGTTCCTATGGCAAAAAACGAGAATCCCACTTCTCTAAAAAAGAGCACCATGAAAGGATCGAAAAATCTGAGATTTTTCAAGAAACCGTACATTGAGAATTTGTAAAACATTCTATCTTTTTTAAAACCCATTCTTCATCACTTTCTAAATTGGGATATGATTAAATTAAGCGTCAGTGGTATTTTACAACAAAATGATATAATCTTTTATCACCAATACGATGAATAGGGAGGTTTCATGAAACTTTCGTCTGAAAAGAGAGCTTCGCTTTTGCTTTTCATATATATATCGATTTTTTTGTTAATCGGAAGATTTATGCCGCGGGTTTTTGATGTTATAGTGGTATCGGTCTTTGTGGCGTTAATGCTGGAACCGGTTTCGAAGTGGTTGTACTCTAAAACGCACCATCGCTTCTTTTCGATTACCGTTTCGCTTTTGATTTTTTACGGTTTTCTGGCTTTGATCGTGGGTTTCCTTGTCCCTGTTATTTACGAAGAGGGAAGGTATTTCATAGATTTTGTCCAAAAGTTCTTTTCAAATCAAGAATGGAAAGGATTGCCTTATTTAAATAACTACCCAGATCTTAAAAAATTCCTAGAAAATTCAACGAATTATTTCTTGCCCTCGTTGAAATCATGGGCTTCGGCAGAGATCACGCACCTGGCTCTATCAATTCCATCCGCCTTAATGGTAATATTCTTCTCAATACTCGGTTCGATTTACGTGGCTTACGGATTAAAAAATTTCAAAAAAGTGGCCGCCACGGCTTTTTTCCCAATGAGCTCTTACCAAAAAGTAGACCTCTTTTTACGTCTTTCATACAAACATATGCAAAGTTACATAGTCGGCGTAACGGTTGCAGCTCTTTTTACCGCTTTGTCAATGGGCGTTTTTTTAGCGATTGCTGGCATAAAGTACAGCTTGCTTCTTGGCACATGGGCATTCATAACGAATTACATTCCTATAGTTGGCGTTTTTCTAGAAATAATTCCAATCGCACTTTCAACGTTGATGAAAGGCACGACGGTTTTTATATGGTACTGGATAGTGCTTGTAATAGTCCATTCTGCCGCTTTTATAATCTTCGTAAAAACCGTGCAAAATCAATCTAAACTGAATCCATTCTGGATGATAGTTGCCATTCTGGTATTCACCCAATTGATAGGTCCAATGGGGGCTTTTGTTGCCGTGCCTCTTATGATAATCTTAAAAGATTACTGGGATATATTCATCGTCCCATATTGGAAAACTTCCTAAAAAAATTTCTATGCCATCGCACGGCAAATTCGACCAATCTTTCGTACATGAAAAGTGAAGCTATCAAGAGCAAAATACTCATGATTTTGAAATAATCCTGCGGAATGTTTATGACCAAATTCATTATTTCGTATGCTCCCAATCCCAAAAAAGACAATATTCCCCATCTCAAAAAGACAAAACGAAGAGCCCTTTTTGAAACAAAACCTCTTATCAACGTGTAAGGTCCAAAAAGAAACGCAAATCCAAGAATACTTTGCCTTAAACCAAAAAAAGCGAACGTTAAAAACAGCGCCGTTAAAAAAGAGAAAAGAGCGGTTTTAAAGCCAAATTCATCTTCAATAAAAACTATGGGCAAAGATGCCAGCATCAAAGTAAAGGGATCATCGGCAAGAGAAACGGATATAGAAAGTAAGATAACTGAAAAAGAGGCGTACATCGCTCCATACGCTATATTTCGTGTTTTAAGCACTCAACATCCTCCCATGCATTGACAGCAAAGATCCGTACATAACAGAGCGCTGCAACAACTCAGACAGGCGGCGGTGCCGTCATCAACTTGAGTTGGATTGTTGTATATTGGACCGCTTTTAGAGGCTCTCTTGACCGTTTCAAAGGATTGAGCGTATTCAGAATTAGACGGATCGGCTTCATACGCTATCCTAAGGTAATCGTAAGCCTTATCGTACCAACCACGTCGTGCGTATATTATCCCATTAAGAAAATACCATTCTGGATTACTTTTATCCTTAACTTTTAATAACAAATCTTCGGCTTCGTAAAGTTCTCCATTTTGTACTTTTCGCCTCACTTCTTGGTATATTTCTTTATCTTCAGAAGAAGTGTTCGCACGGTAATTGCGGTTTTCTTCGCTATTTGCATGAGACATCAAGTAGTTGTAAGCTTCATTCACTTCTTTCATTTTTTCTTCAGCTAATTTGAGCATATCCGGATTAGAACGGAACTTATCGGGATGGTATTTCTTAACGAGTTCGCGGTAAGCCTGTCTTATTTCTTCTTTTGTTGCGTTTCTACTTACACCCAACACTTCATACGGATCCCTCATCCTTTATCTCCTTCTTTTTTATTCAAAACTCTTAAAGTTACTTTTGGAATTCCAAAAAAGATCACGTTTCTTACCAATTCGTTGTTTCTCAACATGAACTTTTCAACTTTCAAAAACTCTTCTTGCATCCTTGAGATTAAAAAGTTCATTTGTCCTCTTTCATAGGTTCTTACGAATTTTGAAAAATCGCTTTTCTGTACATCAAAAGAACTTTTGTATTTCAAAACAAAAGGATTGTAAGTCCCTTCTTCAACATCTTCTTCTATGTCGTCCAACGCATCCACAAGATAAACCCATTCCCCTATTAAATACATCAAAAGTGAAAGTTCTTGGTGTGCGCTTTCTAAGTCAATCATCTTTTCTACCGCTTTTCCAAAAGCATGAGCGGCTTCATTTGGGTTGGATGATTCCGATATTTCGTAAAAAATCATTTCGTCCACATCACTTTTGACTTTTTCAAAAAGCGAATTGCCGTTTTTGGCAAAGAAAAAAGCCAAAAGTAAAATGAACATCTTCTTTAAACGTCTTTTGTCCCTTTTCAAATCGTCTAATTTTAGTTTAACTCCCAACTGAGATATATCCATTCCCAATTCTATGGCGTCGTTTTTTACAACTATCTTTTTCTTTTGAAAAGGGGGCAGCGGGCATCTTGCCTTTCCAAAACGAGGTTCTTCCTTGCAAAATGCATCTTCGAGTATGGCCATGAAAGTTGCATCGTAGCTAAGAAACAAACGCGATAGAGGTCCATATTTACGCGCTAAAGCTGTACAGATTCCACAGTAATAACTTCTGTACAGCCTTAATTCTTTTACCTTTAACTCTTCAACATCTGGCCTAACGTATCCGATCAATTATTTTTTCACCACAAAGATGTTGTAAAAACCAAGTTTTTTCATTTCTTGAGCCACTTTCAAAGCATCTTTCCCATTTACTATGTACTTTAAAAATTTATCTCCTTTCGGTACAACAACAGTGGAAGTGCTCATGGGATCGTGAATTGATATGTAAGAAGCGCTCTCTTTTGATATTTCCAAAATTGTTGGCGTACCAAGGTAGGAGTTCTTTTTCTTCGAATATTCCCTAAAATCCACTTTCTTTAAATATTGTTTAGTTGCTATGTATCTGAGTATGGTTGAAAAATTTTTGGCATCCACATATCCAGGAACGTAAGTTATCGGTTCACCATCAGAAGTGAAAAACACAATTGTGGGTGTTCCCTTTATTCCAAATCCAGCGAAAAGTTCTCTGTATGAATAAGTTTTTCCTTCAAAAAACGCTTTATCATTCGTGGGATATATTTCTCCTACAATAAAATTGTTTGCGAGTATTTCCTGAACGGTTTTATCGGTCAAAGTTTCTGCCTTGAGCTTTTTACAATAAAAACATCCAGGATCGGAAAAAATTATTATTGCATCCTTTTGTTCGTATTTAGCCAACGTCATAACAGTGTTAAAATCCTTTAAAAGGAATTTATCCAGAGCGTACGAAAACGCGTATGAAAATAGGATAAACATCGTTATGAAAAGCAAAATCACAATCTTTTTTTTCATCATTTTCACTCCTTTACATAGCATGTGTGAGAAATCGTCAAAATGATTATAACAGATTCTGGTGTTCTTTCTTTGAAAAGGCTTGCAATGGTAAAATTGAAGAAAATTAACTCTTGTCAAAATTCTTGTCAAAACTTGGAATTTGGAGGAGAAAGAAGTGTACATAGGTATTGAAGGTGTGATAGGTGTTGGAAAAACAACTCTGGCACGTATGATAAGCGATGAATTCGGATTTCTTCATTTTTTAGAAGTTGTAGAAGAGAACCCGTTTTTGGCCAATTTTTATCAAGATAGGGAAAGATGGGCATTTCAAACCCAGCTTTTCTTCCTTTTAAGCAGATATTCGCAACAAGATGAACTTTCAAAAATGTTAAAGGATGGAAAGAGTGCCGTATCGGATTACATCTTTGACAAAGACAGAATATTTGCGAAGATGAATTTAAAAGGAGACCAAATGGATCTGTACGACAAAGTTTTTAACATCTTAGATTCAAAAGTTTTAAAGCCAGATTTGGTTATTTATCTCAAAGCTTCTCTGGAAACGCTTATGAAAAGAATAGCAATGCGCGATAGAGTGTTTGAAAGAAATATGGATGAAAATTACATATCCTCGCTTATAAAAGCATACGAAGATTTCTTCAAAAATTACAAGGGAAAATTCGTAATTATAAATGCCGATGAAATCGATTTCGTTCAAAGAAAATCGGATCTTAACTTTGTCCTGTCTAAAATAAAAAAGAGTGGTGTTGCGCTTTGATAATAGGCATCTGTGGAAACATTGGAGCTGGTAAATCAACTTTGATAGAAATCTTGAAAAAAGAAAAAGACTACACCCCAGTCTACGAGATCGTAGAAGAAAATCCATACCTTTCAGATTTTTATTCAAATATGAGAAAGTGGGCGTTCCATTCTCAACTTTTTTTTCTCATAAAAAGGTTCGATTTTTTAAAAAGGGTAAAGGAAGATGAAGGAATAACACTTGAAGACAGAACAATAGAGGAAGACGTTGAAATATTTGCAAGGAATCTTTACGAAATGGGATACATTTCTCCAAGGGATTGGGAAACTTACACATCCCTCTTTAAGACTTTTTCAGATCATTTACCACAACCACGGGGATTTGTGTACTTAAAGGCATCACTTTCCACTTTATCCAGGCACGTTCAACGACGAGGAAGAAGTTTTGAAAACGGAATATCAAAAGAATATCTGTCCAGATTAAATGACTTGTACGAAAGATGGACTAAAACTTTAAATGCTCCACTTCTTGAGATAAACTGTGATGAATACGATTTTGTCGAATTTCCGTCTGATCGACAAAGAGTGGTAAAAATGGTGGAGCAATTTGTGGAAAAGACGCTTGGCTGATCTCTATACACCACTTGCGAAGCCTTTCCATCTATGATAAAATATAAGCGCTTCAGGGCGTAGTTCAGATGGTAGAACGCCAGGTTCGGGACTTGGAGGTCGCTGGTTCAAATCCAGTCGCCCTGACCAAAAGCGGCTTTTCAAAGCCGCTTTTTCATTTTTCAACAAATCCAACTGAATTTCTTTTGATAAGCGAAGCCTTCAGAACTACTTTTTGTGGTTTTCTGACAAGTTCACCTTCAACGGCATCCAGTAAAAGTGTTGCCGCGGTCATACCTATAACATCTGTTGGCTGAACCATAGTGGTAACTGTTGGAGAACACACCTTCATCCATTCGGCATCATCAAAGCCCATAACAGACAACTCATCTGGAACGTTTATCTTTAATTCTTTAACCGCTCTCATAACTCCCAGTGTCGTGAAGTTGTTCATGGCTATAATGGCAGTTGGACGATATTTTTGAGAGAGAATTTCAAGCGCACATTTGTACGATTTTTCTTCGTTGAATTCCCCACCTTTCACCCATTCGTCTTTACATTCCATTTTGAAATCTTTTACGGCTTCAAAAAAACCTTTTAGTCTTTCGCTTCCAGTATAACTCTTTTCTATACCGTAAATAGCCCCAATACGCCTGTGACCAAATCTGTTAAGATACTTAACGGCCTCATATGTTGCCGCTTCATTATCTACAATGACAGAATCCGTTTGAAGATCCCCTATTATTCTGTCAAAGAGCACGACTTTTATACCATGACGCACGAGTTTTTTGTAAAGAGGAAGGTTTTTCTCATCGCCAGTCGGCGCCGCTATAATACCATCGACATTTTTTGAAACCAAAAGATTTATGTACTTTTTTTCCCTTTCTGGATTTTCTCCCACATTGCAAATCATGAGGTTGTAATTTTTAGCGTAAAGTACCCTTTCCATAGAAGATATAACTTCGCTAAAGTACGGATTTCTTATATCGGATATTAGTACTCCAACGGTAAAGGTTTTAGAAGTTTTCATTCCTCTTGCAAGGCCATTTGCTATGTAACCAAGCTCTTTCGCCTTTTCAAATATCTTCTTTCTCAGTTCGTCACTTACACCTTCCTTGCCGTTAAGAGCTCTAGACACAGTTGCAATCGACGTTCCAAGTTCTTTCGCTATATCCTTT
Organism: Mesoaciditoga sp.; assembly: GCA_015489955.1. GTDB lineage: Bacteria > Thermotogota > Thermotogae > Mesoaciditogales > Mesoaciditogaceae > Mesoaciditoga. Next base: position 12,508 of record WFYR01000078.1, read on the forward strand.
ATGTTAACTCTTTTCAAAACAATTCACATCCTTATCTGTACATCGCATAAATTATACCAAAAACGTCCTTTAAAGATTGATAAACTCTATTACTCACTTTCGTTCTCTTGACTTTCTTTCAAATTCCTTTCAAGAGTCGAAACGATCTTCAACGCGCTTTCACCATCATTTGGATAAGTTAATACAGCGTGTTTTACATTCACTTCGTATTTGTAATTCTTAAGCTGGGAGATTATTGAATTCGCCTTTTTGATACAATCTTCTTTCTTCATGGCATAAAAACAAATTACGAATTCATCTTCCCCGTAACGTGCAGCTATATCGGTAAGACGAATGTTTTCACTTATAACACGCGCAATGTACTTTAAAAGCACGTCACCGTTGAATTTTCCATATTTCTCGTTGAATTCTCTCATCTTCTTTACATCCATCATAAAAAATGATAGATGTTTATTTTCTCGCATGGCTAAAGCCTCTTCCCTAACCATAAGCTCTTCAAATTCTTGTCTTGTTGACAAACCGGTTAAAGGGTCGTATTTCATGGAATTCTTGCTTCTTTCAAGAAATTCATACATTGAAAGAAATGTGGTAACGTGGTAAAGAAGTGTCCTTATCATCTCTTTTGTTCTCTCATTTATGGTAAACTTATCCACATTCACAACGTATTTAACAACCGTAGAATCCGTTTTTAACTCCATACTTATCTTTGAACTGCTTGATGAATCGAAATTGAAATTGTTTACAGTTCCAAGATATATCTCCATGTCTTTGTATTTCATCCCTATTCCACTGATAGGTTTGGAAAAATCGAGAATCCTTCTAAAAGCCATGCGAAGAGCTTCTTGCAGGCTCTTTCTTTCAGATTTCACTTCGTTGAAAAGCATTGAAAACTCGATCAAAAGTTTGTTCATTTCGACAAGCTCGGCGTTAGTTTCGCTAATGTTTTTTATGAGCTCTGAGTAGTCTTTATCGAGCTTTTCATGTTTTTCGACCAATTGATTGTACTTAAAAGAAAGCTCATCCTTGGAACCTTTCTCGTACTTTCTAAAGGTATCCAATCCTTTCAAGAAATTCTCAAAATCCAACACAGGGGCAACTTTCCTTGATATTCTGTAGTAAGATAAAGTCATTAAAGAAAGAAGAATAAGAAAAATAAGTAGCCAAATGTAAAGAGTCTTTCGTGAAACCTCAAAAAGCGTTGGCCAAAAAGATCTTTTTATTAACAAAGTGTACCCGCCTATTCCAACGGGTTCTATGAAGAAAAGCTCCCCATTTTTCAAGATAACTCCATTCTTATTAAGCCCCATGACGGATAAGAAATTCTCACATTTGAAATCACTCATGTTAACACCCAATCCAGTTTTATCCACCAGAAATGTGTTTGGAATTTTGCTTCGTTTTACACCGACTATGGCCATGGAAACGTGCGTTTTATCTGATGTTTTACATGCCAACACGATAAACGGAATTGTAGAAGGTTTAAAAAATGGAGAGACGTACTTTCCTTCCAGTGTGGCATATTTGTAAGCGTTTGAATTTCTTGAGAATGAATCGTTTACCGAGTTGTAGCCATAAAGTAGATGACCTTCTAGATCAAACAACGCGTATCCTTTTATCGTTGTAACCGTTGCGGAGGGAAATTCAACCATCTTCGTATTTGAAAGAGTTGAAAGCACGTCTTCAAAGTACCAAAAGGTGTTTGTGGAAGATATCCTGGCTTCGTTAAGCATAAATTCATCGTATCTTCTCATGTCATTTAAAACAGAAAAAATGGCACCAACTGTTGCCACCGCCACTAATACGATAACAAGCACCTTGAATTTCATGATTTTCCTCCAAATTCCCATGCAAGCTTAAAACCAGCCGCAGTTATCCTGTAAAAGTAAATCGGAGTTGTGGCGTGAATACCGTTAAAAGTAAAGGAATTTCCCACACCAAAAAATGAATGAGAATTCAAATATTGCTTCACTTCTTTGTAACTCACTTTTTCTTTTGCCAAAACGTACGCAACTTTCAAAGCATTGTATGCTAACACGGCGGCTGGCGTGAGCACCAGATTGTCATGAGAGATTTCTTGATTTAACGTGGATTGAAGGTAAAATGGATCCACAAAAGCAATTGTTACCATACCTTTAACTACTTGAATATGTTCAAGCAATAGACTATGGAATGTCCAATCACTTCCTAAAAAAGCCGAATTCGGAAATTTCTCCTTAAGATTTTCAACAGTTTCCACTGCGTGTTCTGGCGACATGATAAGCACAAAGACATCTGGAGAATGAACGATTTTTCCCGTTTCGCTCAAAAAAATGCTCTTTGCTTTTATCCCACTTAAATCCTTAAGAATTTCACCAGCCAGATAATTCACATACACCAAATTGGTCGTATCTTTTACTATCACAACGTCCTTAAAACCCATTTGCTTAAGATATGTGGCTATGGCTTCAGCTTGAACATCATCGGTGGGGGAAAGAGTGAAGGCAAACTTGGCCTTTTTCAGCATTGTAGGGTTTGTTACGGTCGTCTCAATTAAGATAGAATGGGCTCTTTCAAGAAACCCGTCTATTTTTTCAAGATCAGATGAATACCCATCCGAAACGAAATATTCTACGCCTTCTTCAACCGCTTTTTTCATAGCGCTAACCAAAGTCGTGGAAGTGTAGTCAACATCTATAAAATGAACATCTTTAGGCAATTTCTTCATGGCAGTTAAAAAGCCAACTCTGGCATCAAAATGTGCATCAACATCATCGGTGGGTAAAAGTATACCCACCGTTGTTCTTTCTTTGTAAGGATTGAATAGCATGAACAATATAATGAGCCCTAAAACTACGAAAATAACGATTCCCGCTCTTTTCATAACACCCTCTTCGAAATTTCAACCGCTATGTACGAAGCGACATCGGAAGGCAAAGTCCCATTTCCAAATCCAGCATCGTAGCCCAATTCAACAGCAAGTTCATGAGTTATACGAGGACCTCCTGCTATCAACAGAATGGATTTTCTCAATCCTTCCGCTTCCAGTATATCGGCCAGCTCCACCAGATTCTTCACATGTATATTTCTCTGAGTCACAACTTGAGAAACCAAGACAACGTCCGCATTCGTTTCCCTGACTTTCTTTGCCACTTCAGCTGGCGGAACCTGGCTTCCCATATTGTAAACTTTGAACATTTTATACCTTTCAAGACCAGAATCACCATGGTAACCTTTCATATTCAAAATCGAATCAAGCCCCACCGTGTGAGCGTCCGTTCCAATCGTTGCGCCAACTACAACTATTTGCCTTTTGACGTGCTCTTGTATGTATTTATCGACTTCTTCCATACTCATTTTTGGCGTTTCAACCTCTAAAACCTTTATTTCATTGTAATCAATTGAGGTATTTAGATGACCGTAAACGACAAAAAAAGAAAAATTCTCCTTTAAATCCTCGGAAAATACTATTTGCACATCTGTGAGTCCCATCTTATTCGCAATTTGCCGTGCCGCCTCGCGGGCTTTAGATCCGTTTGGCACTGGTAATGTAAAAGAAAGCTGAACGGCACCATCATCCATTTGGTCTCCATACGGTTTAAGATGAGACAAATCAACTTTTTTTACACTCATAACTCTTCCTCCTCAAGCTCTTCTTCCATCATCTCAAAAATGGGATTGTAATAATCTTCGCCTTTTGTGAAGACCCCGTCCGCACCTTTTCCTTCTTCTCTTTTTCTCGCTATGTCTCCAAAAGTTCCTTCTTCTATTGCCGAAATCAAACCAATATCTTTTACGTGTTCCAAAAGCTCAACGGCGTTCGAAAGCACTTCATTAGCTCTCTTTTGAATAAAACCGTTTTCCTTGAAGATGATCTCATCGCCAATGTTTTTGGCGTTGTTGAAAACGTACTTCGCGTTCTCTATAGCCAGATATCTGTCCTGCAAAAATGGGGTGTGAATCGCTTCCGTAAGCATTCCTAAAAGTTGTATGGATTGACCTGTCATTATGGAAACAAGGTTGTACATGGTGTTCATAGCGTATCCTTTAAAGATATCACCTGTCATATGTCTCGTTGGTGGCATGTATTTTGGCGTTGCTTCTGGGAAAAGCTCTCTGGTCAACAATGCATGTGCTATTTCATAAAGGAATCCATTTTCTATGTCCGGATCTATCTCAAAAGCATGCCCAATTCCCATGTACTTTGGTTTTAAATGGCTTTTCAAAGCGAATTGTTCATTTATGAGTTGTGAAGTGGTTACCGTATGGGCCCTATCTATTGGATCGGATGTTTTGATGTAATTATCCTCACCTGTGTTAATTGTAATGTGAGAATAAGCGCATATCAGTCTTGATGTATATTGATCAACAAAGGTTCTCAACATGTTTATATTTCTAAAAAGGATTCCATACATCGAATCGTTTAAAAGGAAATCCAAACCCTCAATCGCCGCCATTGCGCTTATTTCAGGCATGCAAAGTCCCGAAGCGTAATTCGTTAAACGTATATACCTTCCAACCTCATTTGCCGCTTCATCCAGCGCTTTTCTCATTATACGGAAATTCTCCTGAGTTGCGTAAGTGCCACCGTATCCTTCTGTTGTCGGGCCGTAAGGAACAAAATCAAGCAAAGACTGTGCCGTTGAACGTATAACAGCTATTATATCCGCCCCTTCTTTCACGGCGGCTTTAGCCTGAATAACGTCTTCGTATATGTTACCGGTGGCAACTATAACGTAAAGGTAAGGTTGAGCCGGATCACCAAGTTCTTCCAACATTTTATCTCTTTCATCTCTAACTTTTCTTAAACGTTCCAGCGCTTCCTGTGTTAGCTCCTCTATCTTTTCCGCTACCACACTCTCGTTTTGCGGTGGAAAATCCACCAACGAAAATTCTCCTCTTCCAACGCTTTCTGCAATTTCTTGAGGAGACATGCTTTTGGCAACGCACGCGTTTACAAGCCAATACGTAATTCCTCTGTCCAAAGCCCCGGATTTTTGAACGTCGTCTACCACCACGTTGGGAAGAGGAACTCCTTCATGATTAACACCATCTATTCCGTAAAATCTTGCAACTGTTCTTTCCACAGACGTTGTACTTCTAACATCTATGAATTTCTGAATCTCATCGGTGATTTCTCTTGCCAACTTTCTGGCTCTTTTTACCATATTTTCGTCTAAATTCAGAACGGGCTTACCCATTTCTCTTCCTCCTCTGCAAAATGATAAATCAATGCCATTGAAGGTTTGAATCGCACTTCTCTTCTTTCAACCTTCTCTTTATTTCCGAAAGCGATAATTTAACTTGTGAACCGTCGAACATATTTTTCAAAGTGTAAATCTCGCTCTTCATTTCTTCTTCTCCAACGATAATAACGTAATGAGCGCCCAATTTTGAAGCGTTTTTAAATTGAGATTTCATCTTTCTTCCCATAACATCTGTCTCAACTATGAATTCTTTTGAAAGTTCAAATGCTATGCTCAAAGCACGCGGCCTTTGTTCGTCTTCTACGGCCACCACGTAAACCTGCGGGGAAGGTTTATCTGGCAATTTCTTTTCCCTTTCCAAAGCTATCATGACTCTTTCCATTCCCATGGCAAACCCTACGGAAGGCGTTGTTCTTCCTCCTAACTCCTCTATGAGATGATCGTACCTTCCTCCTCCGGCAAGAGCATCTTGAGCTCCAAGAGAGGTGGAAGTTATCTCAAAAACCGTCCGCGTGTAGTAATCTAAGCCCCTCACAATAGTTGGATCCACTTCGTAATCCACACCAAGCGTATCCAGAAGCTCTTTAACCCTGTTAAAGTGTTCTTTACACTCATCACAAAGGTAATCCAATATTATTGGAGCACTCTTTGCGTATTGGGCATCTTTTTTGCAATCCAATAAGCGTAGTATATTTCTATCGTATCTTATCTGACAATCGTCGCACAACTTTGGAAGCAAAGGCTTGTAGTACTCTTTAAGTGCTTCCTTGTACTTTGGCCTGCACTTTTCGCATCCCGTAGAATTTATCTTCAGTTTAAATTCTTTCAATCCAAGAGCTTTTAAAGCTTCCACAGCCAACACGATGATTTCAACGTCCGCTTCTGGACGAGAAGAGCCTATCAACTCTGCGCCATATTGATGAAATTGTCTTAACCTGCCAGCTTGAGGCTTTTCATATCTAAACATTGGACCTATGTAAAATAATTTCTGCGGGAGACCTCGAGAATCTAAAGAATGTTCCACAAACGCCCGCATAACTGGAGCCGTTCCTTCTGGCCTTAAAGTGATGGATCTTCCACCTTTGTCTTCAAACGTGTACATTTCTTTCTGAACTATATCAGTGTCAGTTCCAACACCCCTTTTGAAGAGTTCTGTTGCTTCAAAAATAGGTGTTCTTATCTCAGAAAACCCAAATTTTTTTGAAACGCTTCTCAGTTTGTCTTCCACCCATTCCCAAACGTATGAGTCTTCAATTATATCGTTGGTTCCTTTTATTCTTCTGATCACGTTTTCACCTACTTTTCATTTGCCTTGTGAAATCATCGTACATTTTCTTCAATTTTTTTATATCTTCCCATGTAAGGTACTTCGGCGAGCCCGGGGCCTTTGAAGCGTTTCTAAGCAGGTAACTTGGATGAAACATCGGGAATACCTTTATTTCTCCCTTCCAGCTGTAAAGCTTTCCCCTTGCCGATGTAATGGATTTCACACTGTCTCCAAGAAAGAACTTCATGGCGGTTGCCCCCAATGGAACTATTACCCTGGGATTTATAACTTCTATTTGAGCCATGAGAAAAGGAGAGCACGCTTCAACTTCATCCGGCATGGGAACTCTATTCTTTGGTGGGCGGCATTTAACAACATTGGCTATGTACACTTGTTCCCTTTTAAGCCCCACCGATTCTAATATTTTATCAAAAAGTTTTCCAGCTCTTCCCACAAAAGGGCGTCCCGTTTTGTCTTCTTCTTCACCGGGGCCCTCTCCAACAAACATTACAGGAGAATAAATGTTTCCTTCACCGGGAACGACGTTTATTCTAGTTTCTGACAACCTACACGCGTTACACTTATTTATCCTTTCAACTATCTTGCTCATTATTTCTTCTTTATTCAAAAGAAGCACCTCCACAATCATTTATTTTAGCACAATCGCAACACCAACTCCTTGAGAGTTATCATAAAAATCTGTGTTGTCAACCAGCGATTACTTGATCTTCACATTGGCTTATGATAAAATCTAATCGTATGCGGCCATAGCTCAGTTGGTAGAGCATCAGCTTCCCAAGCTGAGGGTCGCGGGTTCGAGTCCCGTTGGCCGCTCCAAAAATTTAAATACGAATCACAAAGCAAGCAGTCTGAACGGGCTGCTTTTTTTGTAAAAGTTCTGAAAGAGGGGATGAGCGAATTGCTGAAAAGCATAAAAGAATGGGTATCCGTAAAAGAAGGAAGCACAAACGTTGGAATAATAGAAATTGATGGAACGTTGTACGTGATAGATACTGGCTCAAATACCAAATTTGCCAGGGAACTTTTTAGCGAACTGGGTGAAGAAAAAAAGATAGTATTGAACACGCATTCGCACGCCGATCATATCCAAGGGAATTCTTTTTTTGAAAAAAATGGTGCCAAGATATTCAGCGATAAGTTAGAAGCGGTGTTCATAAGAAATCCTGTCCTGGAAAGTTTTTACCTTTACGGCGCAATTCCCCCAAAATCGTTGAGGGCTAGTTTTTACAGAGCACATTCGTCGCATTCTCTTCCTCTTGAAGAAGCTGACTTGCCAAAATATATAGAACCCATTCCGTTAGTAGGTCATTCTTTTGGAATGACAGGTTTTAAAATAGATGGCGTCCTCTTCTGCGGAGATGCTTATTTTGGTCGGGAAGTGCTTGAGAAATACTCTTATCCTTATCTGGTAGATGTAGAAAAGTTCCTGAATTCTCTTGATTTTTTGGAAAAAACAAATGCGGACGTTTACGTGCCGTCCCACGGAAATATAACAAACGATCCGCATGAAGATATAGAAAAAACGCGTTCAACGCTTCACTCATTTATAAACGCCACCTTAGATGTTCTTAAGGAGACAAAATCTGTTGAAGAAATTTCATTTAGTCTTGCTGAAATGATGAATATCAGCTTGAACAGTGGGACGTTTTATCTCTTTAGATCATTTGTAAGTGCGATTTTATCGCACCTTGAAAAGCAAAAAAATGTGTCACAAGTGTTGCCAGGCAGATGGAAGAAGATATAAAACATTTCGGGGAATTAACTCATCATGTAAATCAATGAAACCAACGTTTATGAGTAAACAATGAGACGGAAAATATTCAAAACCTTTGAATATAGCTTAAATCCTTTGAAATTATTCTTCCCTCCTTTGTCGGCTCCGCCGCCACTTCCCCCGTAAACGGGGGCAGACTTATACGAAAACGGCTCTGCCGACATTCCCCTCACAAGTGGGCGCAAACTTTTTAATTTGAAAAACAATCACATTAACTCTCCTCTCAAGCCTGGGAGGAGAGGGCCAACAACGTTGGCGAGGAGGGTTCATTGCCCCCTTCGGCAGCTTTGCTGCCACTTCCCCCGCACACGGGGGCAGACTTATATAAATTATATAAAAACGACTCCATCGATGTCTCGCATTTTATGATGAGAAATCAAATCCAACAGGTTTTTCCCAAACTAAAATTACTACTTTCATGCCCAACATAAGAATTAAAAAAGCCTCTCTTAGAGAGGCTTTTTGGTTACCAGCTATTCAGGTATTTTTTCTGTTTTTCGGTTAATGTGTCTATTTCTATTCCAAGAAGCTTTAGCTTCGTTGAAGCGATTTCGTAATCTATTTCTGGAGGAACGGCGTACGTTTTTGCTTCCATCTTTTCATGATCGCGTGCTATTTTCAAAACGCTTAAAAGCTGAACGGCGAAGGAAAGATCCATAATTTCTACAGGATGGCCATCTGCCGCCGCAAGATTTACAAGCCTTCCTTCTCCTATTAGATAGAGCCTCTTGCCATTAACAACGTATTCTGTGATATTTGGCCTCGCTTCACGTGAAGAAGTTGCCACTTTTTTTAAGTCGGAAACAGATACTTCAACATCGAAATGCCCCGCGTTTGTTAGAATAGCTCCGTCTTTCATCTTTTCAAAATGCTCTGCTCTTATCACATCGGTGTTGCCCGTAACGGTCACGAAGATATCGCCAATTTCCGCCGCTTTTTCCATTGGCATGACTTCAAAGCCATCCATGAAGGCTTCTAATGCTTTTACCTCGTCTACTTCTGTTACTATTACACGTGCCCCCAAGCCTTTTGCCCGCATTGCGACGCCTTTTCCACACCATCCATATCCTGCGACAACCACCCTTTTCTCGGCAACATTCATGTTGGTGTTTCGCATTATTGAATCCCAAGTTGACTGCCCAGTTCCGTAACGGTTATCGAAAAGATGTTTTGTGGCGGCATCGTTCACCAATATCGCGGGAACCGCGAGTTTGTTGAAGTTTTCAAGTGCCTTTATCCTTTTAACACCACTTGTAGTTTCTTCGCACACGCCCCACAAATTTTCAAGCACTTCTCTTCTCTTTTCATGGGCGGTAACGGTTAGATCTGCGCCATCATCAACTATTACATTTGGCTTGAAATCCAGAGTTTTTTGCAAATTGTTTTCATAAACACTCACATCATGTGTGCGTTCAGCATTTACACGAAGGCCTCTTTTTTTCAATTCGGCCACTATTTCATCCTGAGTGCTCAGAGGGTTTGAACCTGTTACGGTAACATCTGCACCCAGCTTTGCGATGGATAAAGCTAGATATCCAGTTTTTGCCTCCAAATGTACCGACACGGCAACTTTTACGCCTTTTAAGGGCTGTTCAGCCTCGTATTTTTTTACAAGTGTGTTTATAACTTCCATTCTTTGCGCGACCCATTCGAGTTTTGCACTTCCTATGTCCATTTACCTTCCTCCTTCGTTCTTCATTCGTTTATTTCCCATCTTAACAAATCATAACATAAAATCGTTTGAAAAGGAGAAATACATTTTATTTTAAGAAAAGAGAAAAAACGGATATCAAAAATCCTCCTATTACTTCGAATCCTTTTAAATTAGAACATTGCTTGAAATAGAAATAGGTGTTGATCATCACCAAAAGCCCTAAAATGAAAAGGGCGTATTGCGATAATTTTGGGCTTTTAAAACGTAAAAGGAGAAATGAAATCGAAAGTACTAAAAGGACAAGCCCTATCCAATTGAAGGGGAAGAAAAATGAAGGGCGGTAGGATATAAGGGAATAGAAAACAAGAAACAATCCCAGAGTGATGAAAGAAATGGAAATGTACTTCATGAAAGATTTAACCTTAAAAGATTTTTTATCGTTCCAAAAAATGTCCACGCTAATCGAACATGGAATTCTTCATTTTTAGAGACCATCTTTCTGACAAATAGAAGATGGGCATCTTTTTCCCAGAGAACAAATTCTAAAAGATTTTTTTCTGGATCTACTCCAAGATATCGTGCGATATTCGAAACGGCACTATCTCCTTTTTCAGCGGAATGGCGTACGCTCTTGGGAAATCCTTCCACGTTATTCAAAAGATTCACCTTGTCTTTTTCTATTGAATACACGGCAAAATTGGTTTCGTCGAAGGCTTCAACCAGATCTAACGTTTTTTTGGGCTTTCTGCCCTTTTCGGTTATTTTATGAAGTATTTGAAGCATTTCTTCAAGCAGCTTTTCGTTTTGAGTCATGCCAAATCCTTTCAGAATTTAAAATACAAAAAAATGGCTCCACCAGTAGGACTCGAACCTACAACCCTCCGGTTAACAGCCGGATGCTCTACCGATTGAGCTATGGTGGAACGGACAAATGGATTATAATACAAGAGAACTTAATTTGTCAAGAGGAGGGCAAAAAGATGAAGATATTTGTTTCTACCGATATGGAGGGATTGCCAGGTATAAATGCTTGGCATCAGGTAAGTGCAAGTGATAAAAGGTATCTTGGAAGATACATGGAAGAAACGATGGAATGGGTGCTTGAAGGAATAAAAAGTTCTCCCCAGAATTCCAAGATAGACCAAATTTTGATCTGTGATTCTCATTCCTTGGGCGAAAATATGTCGTACGATTTTACCGCCCTGGATGACAGGCTTTATCTCGTCAGAGGGGGGTTGCGCGATTATTACATGATGGCAGGAATGGATTCTTCTTTTTCAACGGTGTTTTTTGTTGGATATCACGCTGGCGTGGGAGCGTTGCACGGAACGATGGATCACACTTACTCCAACACAGCCGTTCATAGTTTGAAGATAAACGGTATAAGAATGAACGAAACGACGATAAACGCCGCTTTTGCAGCCGAATTTGGAGCACCAGTCTCAATGGTAATAGGGGACCACGCACTCGTTGAAGAGCTGAAGTCTATCATGCCGGATACCGTTTTGGTTGAAACCAAGAAAGGATTGAGCAGATTCGCGGCCATAATGAAGCCTAAAAACGTTGTGAAACGCGAAGTTATCGAAGCAACCAAAAAAGCATTGGAGAAAACCGAAAAAGGCGAAGTGAAACCTTACAAATTGGAAGCGCCTTACACTTTGGAGATAACTTTCAGATCTACCGAGATGGCCGACGAAGCTTCTCTTACCCCTGGAGTTGAAAGGATAGATGGATACACGATAAAGTACGTTTCAAATTCTTACAAAGACATCATGCAACTTTTGCTAGCCGTGATATACGCTTCAAGGATAGCGACTGAAATGGGTAGATGAAGATGCGTTATATAGATATTCGTAGCGATACGGTTACGCTTCCGACTCAAAAAATGAGGGAAGCGATGTACAAGGCAGAAGTTGGAGACGATGTTTACGAGGACGATCCAACGGTCAGAAAATTGGAAAAGTTGGCCGCTGAGAAAGTAGGAAAAGAAGCCGCTCTTTTTGTTCCCTCTGGAACGTTCGGCAACGAGCTCGCCTTGTTCACACACACAAAACGTGGCGATGAGGTTATAGTGGATAGAAATTCCCATATAGTGCTTCATGAAGTGGGAGCAAGCGCCGTAATAGCCGGAGTTCAATTGAGGGAATACATATCTCAAAATGGCATTCCAGATGTTGATGAGATAAATTCCCTGATAAGAGATGAAGACATCCACTATCCTCCAACCACTTTGATTTGTCTGGAAAACGCTCATGGAATAGGAACCGTTGTGAACTTAGAGATTATGAAAAAGATTGAAGAATTGGCGCATTCAAAGGGTGTGAAAATTCATTTGGACGGTGCCAGAATATTCAATGCCGCCTGCGCTCTAGGTGTTGATGCAAAAGAGATAGCCTCTCATGTGGACAGCGTCATGTTTTGCCTTTCAAAAGGCTTAGCGGCTCCCGTGGGTTCCATCCTTGCTGGTACCAAAGAGTTTATATCGAAGGCGAGAAAAGGCCGAAAGCTTATGGGTGGCGGGATGCGCCAGGTTGGATTTTTGGCAGCTGCCGGAATTGTGGCATTGGAAGAAATGGTGGATAGATTATGTGAAGACCATGAAAATGCGGATTTTCTTGCAAAATCTTTAGATGAAATTGACGAAATAGAGGTACAAAAAGATCGTCGAGACATAAACATGGTTTTTTTCAGATTTCTTGTAAAATTTGATGACAAGAAGTTCGCTTCTCATATGCTCGAAAATGGCGTGAAGATCAACCCTCCTGAAGGAGGAGAATATAGATTCGTGACTAACAAAGACGTATCGCGGCAGGATTTGGAAAAAGTTGTGGAGATCGTGAGGAAGTTTCTAAAAAAATTCTGATAAATTAGAAGCGGGAACGATAAAACGTTCCCGCTTTAGCCCTTAACGATGAATTAAAATCGTGGCATCCCGTATTTTGCAAGTCTTAAAGTATTTTCTATCTTAACCTTTTCAGCGAATTTTTTCATTTTGATAATTTGAAAAACTTTCTCCGCATCGAAATTCTTTTTTTTCATATCGATCCCTCCTTCTGGATTTTCTTTTTTTCTTTGTCTTTCAAATGCTATTTTACGCTTCTTATCTTTACGCAAAGTAATGAGTAAGATCAGAATGCGTTTGGAATGTTAACGATTTTAATTAAATTTTTATTACGAGGTCTTCATTGCTTAACAGCTTGAAGAAAATTTTCAGCTCGTAATGCGATACACAAAATGTAATGAAATCGAAAATAATCTTTCTTTTTATCATGAAGCTCTTTCGTGGTAAAATGTAATGAGCGCGCGATCCGGGTTTTCGAAGATGGTTAAAAACCACACCTTGGATCGGCGGATGTTTTGTGGAAGGAGGTATGATGATGTATGCTATCGTAGAAGTAGGAGGCAAGCAGTACAGAGTTTCCGAAGGCGATTCTTTCGAAACAGAAAAACTCAAAAACGTAAAAGAAGGGGAAAACGTTACTTTGGAAAAGGTGCTCGCCGTCAGAAACGAAAAGGACACCAAAATTGGATCGCCATACGTTGAGGGCGCCAAGGTCACTGCTACCCTTGTAAAAAATGGAAGATACAAAAAGGTTCACACGATCAAATTCAAGGGAAGAAAAGGATACAGGCGTGTGAAAAATCACAGGCAATGGTATTCATTGCTTAAAGTTGAAAAAATTGAGGCGTGACGAAGTGTGAATTCCTTTTCCACAACGATCGTTATGTAGGGTTTCGCTTTTACGGTCATGTGGGAATAGACAAGAAGGGAAAAGACATCGTGTGCGCTGCGGTAAGTGCCGTAACACAAGCAACGATTATAGGATTGAAGGAAGTTTTGGGTGAAACCGTAGAATACGAGATAGAAGAAGCAAGCATAAAATGCAGTTTTGATGGAAAAAGTGAGTGTGCCCAGAAGATGGTCGAAACTCTTCACAAAACGACAAAACAACTATCCTATCAGTACCCAAAAAACTTAAGGGTCGTTGAATTGGAGGTGTAATTATGAAACTTGACATACAGATCTTTGCCTCAAAGAGTTCCGTAGGAAAAAATAGCAAAGACAGCAACCCAAAATATTTGGGAACTAAAGTCGGCGATGGTCAAAGGGTAAAGGCTGGAAGCATTTTGGTAAGACAAAGGGGAACGAAAATATGGCCCGGTAAAAACGTGGGGTTAGGCAAAGATTTCACGCTTTTCGCTTTGGTAGAAGGTACTGTGAAGTTTGAAAAGCGTAGAAACAGAAAGTACGCAAGTGTTTATCAAAGCGTGGAGGAAAAATAATGAACAAAACCAAGAATCTGACCATAATAGGTGTATTCGCTGCTTTGGCGACCGTACTCATGCTTATAGAAATTCCAATTCCTCAATTGGCAGGCTTTAAGTACGATCCAAGCGATATAGCCGCGTTGTTGGTCGGATTCATGCTAGGACCCATTCCTGGCATTTTAACGGTTTTAATAAAAGATTTGCTTTATTTTGCCATAAGGGGAACGGATATCGTTGGAATTTTCATGAACGCAGCTGCCGGAACAATGCTTATAGGTTTTTCGGCGTGGTTTTACTCTAAAAACAAAACAAAGACGAGAGCCGTTTTTTCCTTGATATGGGCAACTTTACTGATGACAGCGGGTATGGACGCTTTGAACATGGCGGTATATCCACCTTACTTGAAAGTTTCGTACATGTTTATATTCAAGAATTACCTGTGGATAATAACACTTTTCAACCTTGCAAAAGCAAGCGTTGATGGATTCGTGACATTCTTGATTTATAAGAAAACGTCAAATGCCTTCAAATTGGAGGCATGGAAAACGAATCGTAAATGGAGGAGTAGCGAAAAATGACTCAAAAAACTTATTTAGCGAAGAAAGAAGAAATTCAAAGGAAATGGTACGTTGTTGACGCAACGGGAAAACCTCTTGGAAGATTGGCAAGAGAAATTGCCGTAATACTCAGGGGAAAGAACAAACCGACTTACACACCTCATGTAGACACGGGTGATTTTGTCGTGGTTGTAAACGCGGAAAAAATCACTTTAACTGGAAACAAGTTGAACGATAAGTTCTACTACCATCACACCGGATACATGGGAAATTTGAAGTCTATGAGTGCCAAAGACATGCTAAAAAAGCATCCTGAAGATGTTGTGAGGCTT
Source organism: Mesoaciditoga sp. (assembly GCA_015489955.1). Classification (GTDB taxonomy): domain Bacteria; phylum Thermotogota; class Thermotogae; order Mesoaciditogales; family Mesoaciditogaceae; genus Mesoaciditoga. The sequence goes on from WFYR01000078.1 coordinate 27,565, forward strand.
GCCGTGCGCGGTATGATGCCAAAAGGCGTTTTAGGAAGGCATATGTTGAAGAAGCTGAAGATTTACCGTGGTCCGGAGCATCCTCACGCCGCTCAAAAACCAGAAACGTTGGATATTTAAGGAGGGAAATGAATGAACGAAAAAGTGGATTACTACGGAACAGGAAGAAGAAAAACCTCCGTCGCCCGCGTACATTTAAGACCTGGAAGCGGTAAGATCGTCATAAATGACAAATCTTACACCTCATTCAAAGAGTATTTTCAAAGAGATACGCTAGTCATGGAAGCAAATAAACCTTTTGTAGTTACGAACACGATTGGCCAGTTTGACGTTATTTGCAGGTTAAACGGTGGCGGCCTCTCCGGGCAAGTTGGCGCTTTGAAACTCGGAATAGCGAGAGCCCTACTTGATTTTAACGATAGTTTGAGAAAAGTTTTACGTGAAAATGGGCTTTTGACAAGAGATCCAAGAATGGTCGAAAGGAAGAAATACGGCAAAAAGAAAGCAAGAAGAAGTCCACAATTCTCCAAGCGTTGATCTTGCTTACCTGTGAGCAAAGAATTAGAAGATTTTAAATCAAAGTGCGACATAGCCAAGGTTGTGTCGCACTATGTTTCACTTGAAAAAGTTGGATCGAATTACAGAGGTCTGTGCCCTTTTCATGAGGAAAAGACGCCTTCTTTTTATGTTAACGTGGACAAAGGTTTTTTTCATTGCTTTGGTTGCGGTGCCAGCGGAGATGTAATAGAATTTGTAAAACGCATTGAGAACATTTCCTTTGTTGAGGCAGTCCAAAAGGTGGCGGAGCTATGTGGCGTGGAACCACCTTTGATGTCAAAAGACACTTTTTATCTCAAATACGTTTCACTTATGGAATTAATAGCTTCAAATTACGCAAAGGTTCTTTTCAGCGTGCGTGGTGATGAAGCGTTAAAATATCTCATCAAAGTGCGCGGTCTTTCTAAAGATGAAATAAAAAAATTTTCACTTGGTTACGCTCCCATAAATTCTGACGTTGTAAGAAAAAGTGCAAAAGAGTTGAAAATAGATGAAAATACTCTTATAAAGAACGGACTTCTTATTAGGACAAAGAGTGGCAGGTTGATAGAATTCTTCAGAAACAGAGTGATCTTTCCGGTAAAAAACTCTAGCGGAAGGATAATAGCCTTTGGTGGAAGAAGTATGGGAGATGATGAACCAAAATATTTAAACTCATCTGAGAATAAGTATTTTTCAAAATCAAAAGTGCTATACCTTTTCAACAAAAAAAAGGTGAGGGATGCAGGTTTTGCAATAATATGTGAAGGTTACATGGACGCTATAGCTTTTCACAAAAACGGTTTTGAAAATGCTTGTGCTTTATTGGGAACGGGATTAACCAAGAACCATGTGGACATGCTTAAAAGCGTTACAAACAACTTTCTCTTTGTCCTGGACAGTGACAAAGCGGGTGTGAATGCCATGAAAAGGGCAAGCAAGATATTGGCAACGGAAGAAATCAACGTGAAAGTCCTTCTCTTCGATGATGCCAAAGATCCAGACGAGTTTTTTTCAAAACATTCAAAGGATGACTTTATAAGGGTGTTAAAAAATGCCACGGATTATTGGGAATTTTACGTTCAGAGATCATTGGGAGAGATTGGAGATCCGGTTAAAGCGATATTGAGATTAAAGAGCTCCATTTCCTGGGTTACATCCACGGTTTTAAGGCGTCAACTTATCTCAAAGGCTGCACGAATACTGATGATAGATGAAAAAGACGTCATGTACGAATTGCAGAACTCGGTGAAGGAATCAAAAAAGAAAAAAAAGACGCTCAACAGAGTTGAGGATATAAAGATGAATCTGGACGATTATATCGTCTATTTACTTTTTTACAGTGAAGATATGAGAGAACGGATCAAAAAGCACTTAGATGATGTATCTGTAATCTCTCCTTTTGCAAAAAAGGCTATGGATATCGTTAATTCTGGTGTAACTCAAGCGCAAGAAGCCCTGAAAATGATGAGCAGAGAAGATGGAGAAAGATTTTTTCAAATCTTCACCAAAGGTATACCAGATTCTAATATCGAAAGAGTGTACAAACTCTGCATTTCGAAATTGGAAGAGCGCAAGTTGAAGCACCGTATTGAAAAAGTGGAAAGGGAGATGGTTTCTACGTCAGATCATGAATTAAAGGCAAAGTTGATTAAAGAAGCTATGGAACTTCGGTCCCTATTGAAGAAAAAGGGAGGTGCTTCCCGTGGCTGAAAGCAAAACGGCTCTTCTTGAAAAAAAGATCAAGTCTCTTGTTAGAAAAGGAAAAAAGCAAGGATACGTTACGTACTCTGACATAGACAATGCCATTCCACTCAATTATGAGGAATTCGATTCTAATTTGTTGGAAAACATATACGATATTTTGGAAAAAGAAAATATAAAGATAAAAGACGACACTTCAGACATAGTGGATGATATTGAAGAATATGACGACGCAGAAGCTTCAGAAGTAAAAAAATATCTTTCATATTTAGATGAACAAAAGCCGGAAATATACGATAACGCTAATTTGAAAGATCCTGTCAAGCTTTACTTAAAAGAGATAGGGAGAATTCCGCTTCTTTCCCCAAGCGAAGAAAGAAGGCTCGCCAGAAAGGCCGCAAATGGTGACGAAAAAGCAAAACAAAAATTGTGCACATCCAACTTAAGGTTGGTCGTTAGCATAGCAAAAAAATACATGGGAAGGGGACTTTCGTTTCTTGATCTGATCCAGGAAGGAAACATAGGGTTGTTAAAGGCAGTTGAAAAATTTGATTGGAAAAAAGGGTATAAGTTTTCAACTTACGCTACGTGGTGGATACGTCAAGCAATTACGAGGGCAATAGCCGATCAGGCAAGGACGATAAGGGTTCCAGTTCATATGGTGGAAACTATAAATAAACTAAACAAAGTAATAAGAGATTACATGCAAAAAAACGGTTCTTACCCTACCATTGATGATCTTGCAAAGTTAATGGGAAAGCCAAGAGAAAAGATAACTGAAATATTGAAAGCGGCGCGAGAAACGATTTCTTTAGAATCGACTGTGGGAAATGATGACGAATCTACCATAGGCGATTTTGTTGAAGACGTGAACGTCACTTCACCAGAAGATGCAGCTTCCCAGATGATGCTTCACGAACAAATAGAAAAAGTCTTAAACACGTTAAGTCCGCGTGAGGCCATGGTTTTGAAAATGAGGTATGGATTGATAGATGGGAAGGCCAAAACGCTTGAAGAAGTTGGGCAATACTTCAACGTTACCCGAGAAAGAATCAGGCAAATAGAAGTGAAAGCTTTGAGAAAGCTTAGGCATCCCAGTAGAAGCAAGCACTTAAAAGTTTTTATGGGATTAGCGGAAGAAGACGAGGAAGAAAACAAAGAAGAAAGCGACAACAATTAAAAAAACAGGGCATTTGCCCTGTTTTTTTAATTGCCATTGATGATCGTCAACTTAGCCTTATACTGCTGTAATCACCTACAACAAGATTATGAACCTTTGGCTTGATTTTAATGCTCGATATAATGGCATTTTTTCCAACTATGCTTGCATCTATACGCACATCCACATCTCTTATTATTGAGTTCTCCATAAAAATGGAATTTTCTACTTCTGAATTTTCTATGGTAACGTTTGGACCTATGGACGTGTAAGGACCAATATACGAGTTTACTATTGAAGATCCTTTCGCAATTATCACAGGTCCCCTTACGAGCGTGTTGGATAGCGTGACTCCCTTCTCTATGATAACAGGTCCCTCTATTTTGTAATTTCCATCGTTTAACGATGTGAGTATTTGAGAAGTTTTTATCTGTGAAAGAACTCTGCGATTCGCTTCCAGCAGATCAGCCGGTCTACCGGTGTCTTTCCACCAACCGTAGACAATGTGTCCTTGAACCTTACCGCCATTATCTATGAGATACTGAATCGCATCAGTTATTTCCAATTCTCCCCTCCAGGAAGGTTTTATGTTCTTTACCCCTTCGAATATCTTGGAGCTGAAAATGTAAACGCCTATTATCGCCAAATTCGAAGGCGGATCTTTTGGTTTCTCAACCACCTTTTTTACATTTTCACCTTCCATCATGGCTATTCCAAAGCGTGTTGGATCCTGGACCGGAGTTAGCAAAATTGAGGCGTCTGACTTTGATTTTTGAAAGCTTTCAACGAACTTGGAAAGATCTTCCTGAATTAAGTTATCTCCCAAATACATCAAAAAATCATCGCCGTTTATAAAGCTTTCCGCAAGAGAAACGGCATGTGCCAATCCTTTAGGCTCCTTTTGAATTACGTAAGAAAGGTTTACTCCAAAATTTTCTCCATTCCCCAAAACATCTTTAAAATCCTTTATGTTGTCTGGATTTACTATCATCGCTATTTCTCTAATGCCGGCCCTGTGAATTTTTTCAATGGAATACAGTATCACAGGCTTATTTGCGACAGGTATCAGTTGCTTGGCACTTGTAAAAGTCAAGGGTCTTAATCTCGTTCCTTTTCCAGCACAAAGTATTATCGCTTTCATATCTATCCCTCTTGGCAAGCATGCATTTTGGAATAAGCATCCAAAGCCGCAGTAACAATTGGGTAAGCAACCGGTGAAGCTGTTAAAAGCGGTTGGGTTCCTATTTGAAGAGAAACAAGCTCGGTTACACTCATCCTACTTTGAACCGCCACTCCCAACACGTTAGTCATCTCACCAACTGACTTTCCGCCCATTATCTGTCCTCCCAGAAGAACGCCACTTTCTTTTGAAAAAACGAGTTTTACTTTAACCTTACTCGCATCCGGTATAGAAGACGGATGTCTGTCCATTGTTGAAGCGTTGCCACAAATCACTTCAAAGCCACTTTGTATCGCATCCGTTTCCGTTCCTCCAGCCGCTCCAAGTGTTTTTCCAAAGATTGAGGTTGAAAATATTCCTATGTTTCCCTTTATTTCTCTTATCAACCTAACGTTAAAAAGATTTGTTCCAGCTACCCTTGCATCAAAAGCAGCTGTGGAGGCGAGCATAAGTCTACTTGGCCTTCTGGAAAAGAACTCTTTGTGTTCGGCACAATCTCCTACCGCGAAAACGTCCTTCGCACTGGTTCTCATGTACTCATCGGTCCAAATTCCACCTGTCATTCCTATAAACAAACCTGCGTTCTTTGCCAATGCGCTGTTTGGACGGTATCCTATTCCCAGTATAACTCCGTCTACATCTATATGCTCACCAGATTCAAATGTGATTCCATCAACGTGTCCGGAACCCGTAATTTCTTTTACTCTTGTCGAAGTAAGGACTCTTATGTGATTCTCTTGCAAAAGCTTTCCAACTTCCAACGAAAATTCAGGATCAAACGCTATAGGTAAAACTCTTTCTCTCGCTTCTATGACCGTTACTTGTTTTCCCATTTTATGAATTTCATCGCACATTTCCATACCAATGAAGCCGGCTCCCACAATCGCTATTTTGTTCATTTTCTTTATTGCATCTTTCATCCTGGATATTTGCTGAATGTCTTTTGGCACGGTAAACACTCCATCCAGTTCCACTCCCGGCATTTTTGGAACAATTGGCTTTGAACCAGTGGCAAAGACCAATTTATCGTATTCCACCGTTTTTCCCGATTCCGTGAAAATTTTCTTTGAATTCACGTCAACATCTTTCACTTCATCGATTAAAACTTCTAAACCTCTTTCTTCCATGGCCTTTGTACCCATAACGTCTTTCTCTACAGAATCGAGAGTTGAAAAGGTATAAGGAATGCCGCAAGGAATTAAAGTCTGGCTTTCTTTCTTTATCATGGCGATCTTCTTTTTCGGATACGAAGCCATTGCCGTTGCCACCGTTGCCATTCCCGCTGGCCCTCCACCAATCACAACTACATCGAATTTCAAAATGTCCACCTCCATTTAATTTTAAAATCATCACTAAAATTCTCACGTTGTGCGTGGATGTTAAGGAATTAACCCCACGTCAACAAATCCAGAAAACAAGCCATAATTCAGCATTAAGTACGCCTCTTTTGATTCTTTGGTCATTGAAATCATGTACGAAATGGCTAAATGAATCAGTTCCTTCATTCCTTCTTCACTTCTTATTGCC
>WFYR01000079.1 GCA_015489955.1 Mesoaciditoga sp.
CCCCCCTGCGGGCGAATACAGAGGTTAAATCAATTTTAGATTATACGCCATAAGCCCTTTTCGTGTCAACCGTTCTGAAAAAACTGTCAAATTTTTATTAAGTTTTGTATAAGGTGAAAAATTTCGTATAGCCTCATAACAAAACCTTATTTACAAAAACCTTCATAAAAAACTTTATTTAATTCAAAAGGAAATATTTAAGACAATTATATTTAATAATATTTTTTTAGGGTAACCGAATTATTTTTTTGTATTGACATTTCTTTTTTAATGATCCATAATATAACTAATCTTTTAGTGAAGGAGGAAATAAAATGGGAAGCATTTACGAGTCAGCGCTTGAGAAATTTGGCAAAGCCGCGGATCTCATGAATCTGGATCCTGGCATAAGAAAAATTTTGGAGCATCCAAAAAGGCAGCTCATCGTTGAATTCCCTGTGGAAATGGAAGATGGAAATGTGGAAGTTTTCACTGGCTACAGAGTGCAACACAACATAGCGTTGGGTCCAGCGAAGGGCGGTGTGAGATACCATCCAAATGTATCTCTGGATGAGGTAAAAAGCTTGGCGTTTTGGATGACTTTCAAATGCGCTGTTATGGGTCTTCCCTACGGTGGCGCGAAAGGCGGTGTGAAAATCGATCCCAAGAAGTATTCTGAAAAGGAGATCGAAAGGGTTTCAAGAAGGTTCTTCGCAGAGATTTCAATAATCGTGGGTCCCGATAGGGATATTCCAGCTCCAGATGTGAACACAACGCCAGACATTATGGCGTGGTTCATGGACACATATTCAATGACGATGGGATATTCCACAATGGGTGTTGTAACGGGTAAGCCCGTTGGTTTGGGTGGTTCGCAAGGAAGAACCGAGGCGACTGGAAGAGGCGTGTCAGCTGTAGCCGCATTGGGAGCGAAGGCAAAAGGTATGGACATTTCCAAAGCGACAGTCGCCGTTGAAGGTTTTGGAAATGTCGGACAGTACGCGGCTTTACTTCTCTCAACAGAAAAAGGCGCAAAGATTGTAGCGGTAAGTGATAGTAAAGGCGCAATATACAATTCGAATGGCTTTGATATAAAAGAACTCATGGAGTATAAAACGGAACACGGAACCATATCCGATTATCCAAAAGCCGAGACTAAAATGAGTAACGAAGAATTGAAAAAACTCGATGTAGACATTCTCATACCGGCGGCTTTGGAAAACTCAATAACACCCGAATTGGCAAAAGAGGTAAGGGCAAAAATCGTTGTGGAAGGAGCTAATGGACCGTTGGCAGAAGGTGCAGATGATGTTTTAAATGAAAAAGGTGTGCTAATAGTTCCAGATATATTGGCAAACGCCGGTGGAGTTACGGTGTCTTATTTTGAATGGGTGCAGGATCTCCAATCTTTCTTCTGGAAACACCAACAGGTAAACGAGGCTCTCGAAGAAATGATGGCAAACGCATTTAACGAGGTTTGGAAGACAAAAGAAGAATATTCAACCGATATGAGAACGGCGGCTTACATCGTCGCGACGAACCGTGTGGCATTTGCCACCAAAAAACGCGGAATATATCCATGATTCAAATATAAAAATTCATGTGCAAATAAAAATGGATGGCCTTCGTGTCATCCATTTTTCATTTTATTACTTGACCGGTGCGTGAACATCATAAAGGAAACAGATTTTTCAGCACGACTTCGTTCAATTTAAGTTGGACAAATTGGGTGATAACTTTTTGAATACTTTGTAACATTGACGTATAACACGATTCAGGTTCTTTGACCTTTAAACATATCACTTTTATGATTGAATTGTCAGTCGCGAAGAAAAGTAATGGTTAATTTATGTTCTTTTCGTTTTGCAAAAGCGAGAAGAACTCTTCGTTTGACTTCGTTTCTTTAAGTTTAGAAATCATGAGGTTTAGCGCTTCTTCGGCTGACATTGAACTCATGAATCTTCTCAGAATCCACGCGTCTTTAAGCTCCTTCTCGCTTAATAACAATTCCTCTTTTCGAGTTCCAGAAAGATTCAGATCTATTGCGGGGAATATTCTCTTGTTCGCCAATTGTCTGGACAGCACAAGCTCCATGTTTCCAGTTCCTTTGAATTCTTCAAAAATGACGTCATCCATTTTCGAACCGGTTTCTATGAGTGCGGTCGCTATTATGGTTAAACTGCCGCCTTCTTCAGTGTTTCTCGCGGCGCCAAAAAAGTGTTTTGGCTTGTAAAGGGCTGATGCGTCAACACCACCTGAAAGCAGCTTTCCAGAAGGTGGAAGGTAAAGGTTGTACGCTCGCGCAAGACGTGTTATGCTGTCAAGAAGTATAACGACATCGTAATGATACTCTACCAATCTTTTTGCTTTTTCAAGAGTCAGTTCGGCTATCTTTATCTGCTTATCAGCTGGCATGTCAAACGGAGCCGCAATAACTTCCGCATCAACCGATCTTTTCATATCGGTAACTTCTTCAGGACGTTCATCGATAAGAAGCACTATTCTCTTTGTTTCCGGATGATTTTTTGCTATTCCGTTCGCCACATGTTTCAGTATAGTGGTCTTTCCCGCCTTTGGTGGGGAAACTATCAGTCCCCTTTGCCCTTTTCCTATTGGAGAAAATATGTCTATAAGACGCGTGTCCAAAATTTCTGGAGTTGTTTCAAGGATAAATCTTTCTTGTGGATAAAGTGGCGTTAAATTTTCGAAGTAAACTCTTTCATTGGATTCTTCTATTGGTTTGTAATTTATCGCTTCAATTCTTAAAAGTGCAAAGTATTTTTCTCCTTCTTTTGGAGGCCTTGTCTGGCCTGACACAACATCTCCATTTAAAAGGCCAAATCTCTTTATCTGTGAGGGAGACACGTAAATATCGTTTGGACCAGAAAGGTAGTTGTCTACCCTTAAAAGACCATATCCCCCATCTTGAATTTCCAACACGCCTTCTCTAAACTTGTAACCGTTAGATTCGGTTTGAGCTTTCAATATCTCAAAAATGAGATCGTCTTTCCTGTATTGGCTAAAACGTTGAATCCCAAAGCTTTTTGCCATGGCGTAAAGTTCTTTGATCTTCATCTCCTGCAATTTCTTTATGTCCAATTCTATTTGATATATTTTATCTTGCGTTTTCTCTCCAGAATTTGAAGAAGAGGCATCAGTTTTTTTACCGTTTTCCACTAAAAATTCTCCTTTCCATGTTAAGAAAGCCTTTTTTCATATTCCTTCCAATCTTCCAAAAACTTTTCTATTCCCTTGTCCGTTAAAGGATGATTGAACATCATACTAAGAACCTTAAAGGGTATAGTCGCTATATGAGTACCCAACAAAGCGGCTTGCCTTACGTGCTCCGGATGTCTTATACTAGCGGCTATGATTTCACTTTTGATACCGTAATTTCTAAATATTTCTAATATATCGCTTAAAATGGCCATTCCATCGTTGCCTATGTCATCGAGCCTACCGATAAATGGACTAACAAAGGTTGCCCCCGCTTTTGCGGCTATGAGCGCCTGGTTTGCACTGAAAACGAGGGTAACGTTTGTTTTTATTCCCTTTTTTGAAAGCGTTGAAACCGCTTTTATCCCATCTTTTGTCATTGGAATTTTTACCGTAACGTTTTCGGCGATTTTAGCCAGTTCAACGGCTTCTCTTACCATACCATCGTAATCGGTTGAAACAACTTCAGCACTTACAGGTCCTTTTACCACTTCACATATTTCTCTTATACGCTCTTTAAAATCAATTTTCCCTTCTCTGGAAACTAACGTGGGATTCGTTGTAACTCCATCAAGTATTCCCCACGATGCGGCTTGCCTTATCTCGTCTATATTCGCGGTGTCTAGGAAAAATTTCATAACATTCACCTCCAATTCGTTCACGTTTTTCAATGTGCAAATATCAGCCTTCTTTTGAACAAAATGAAGAAGGATTTAACCGAAGTAAATGGCCAATTTGTAAAGCAGGATGTAAATACCTATGTTTTCTATCAAAGCTACAATCACTACCGTGTTTTTAAATGTTTTGAGTTTGAATATCTTTGAAGCTAGAAGGATGCCTACTGCCCCTCCAAAGAAAGCGTAAAGTATTTTGTTAAAGGTACTTATTTTAACGCTCGTTTTTTTTGAATCAAGAAATATCATGCTTGTAGAGAGAAAATTTACAACTACAAAGAAAATTATCGTTTGCCACATATCATTAAAAGGCTATCCCTGCAAGGGGATAGCCTAATCTTTATACCTCACTCTTCTTTTATGAGTTGAAAGATGGCCAATTCGGCTCCATCTCCACGCCTTTTACGAAGTTTTAAGATGCGCGTGTATCCGCCTTTTCTTCCCTCATACCTTGGTGCAATTTCATCCACAACTTTATTGGTTAACCTATGATCGTTTAAGAAAGCGTTAACGTATCTTCTGGCTGAAAGATCCTTCTTCATCGCATGGGTTATGATCTTTTCCGCTAATTGTGATGCCGCCTTGGCTTTCTGAGTGGTGGTAACTATGGTCTCGTGGATGAAGAGTTCTCTTACAAGGCTTCTCATAAGCGCTTTTCTTTGATCGCTTGGTCTACCTAACTTTTTCAACTTGACTCTGTGTTTCATAACATCAAACTCCTCTCCATCATTCAGCTTTGAGTTTTAGACCGAATGCTTTCAATTTCTCATTCACTTCTCTAAGAGATTTATTGCCGAAATTGCGAATGTGCAGGAGATCCTTTTCGCTTCTCCTTAGAAGGTCCCCCACTGTTTCTATTTTATCACGTTTTAAACAATTCAAAGATCTTACGGACAATTCCAGCTCGTCTATTTTCATTTTATCGTATATCGAATAAGCATCCTCTTCTTCGTTTTTTTCGCTTTCTTTATTTTCTTCACTTTTTTGTGGTTCTTCTTCTTTATCGCTTTGTTCCTCTTCAACTTCATCTTTTCTTTCGGTAAGCTCAACTGTATTAAGTTCTACGGGGAAATTCTTTTCAAGAAAATCGTAGTGCTCTATCATTATTTCAATTGCCTTTTTCAGGGCTTCATCCGGCGTTATGGATTTTTTGGTCCATACTTCCAGTATGAGCTTATCGTAGTCGGTTTTCTTACCAACCCTAACATCTTCGGTCCTGAAATTAACCTTTACCACAGGACTGAATATACCATCAATTGGTAAAATCTGAATGTCGTTGCCAAGCTCCATTTCGGAAATTGGAAGGTAGCCTTTTCCAACTTCAGCAAACATTTCAATGTAAACGTCCGCATCTTCATTCAACGTGGCTATCTTCAACTCAGGATTGGCTATTTTCACCTCCATCGGACAGGTGATATCCTTTGCCGTCAAAATTCCTGGCCCTTTCTTTTGGGCGATCAAGACCACAGGTTCTTCTTTTATCGGAGAAACGGCCTTTATCTGGAGCTGCTTTATGTTCAGAAGTATTTGCAACACATCTTCCTTTACGCCAACCAAGGTATCGTACTCATGGTAAACATCTTTCATCTTAACCTTCGTAACGGCAACAGATGGTATCGAAGATAAGAGTACTCTTCTCAAAGAATTACCCAACATTATAGAGTATCCACGTTCTAAGGGTTGAACAGCATATCTAGCGTACAGGTACCCTCGGTCTTCCTTTTCCTCTTCAATGATAAACCTTTCAGGTTTAACGTAATTAAGCATTTAACCACCTCGCGCGAAAGACGTACATCATCATTTTGAGTAAAGTTCAACGATGTCTTGCACGTCTATCGTGAGATCTACTTCTTCTCTTTCCGGTAAGCGCACAAATGTTCCTTCAAATTCATCGTAATTAACTTCAAGCCAGGGCAAAGTGTTTCGTGATGATGCGGCTTCTATTGCCTGTTTAACATCAGTGTTGGAACGCACTTTTTCCTCGAGCTTTATCGTGTCTCCCGCCTTAAGAAGATAAGAAGGGATATTTACCCTTTTTCCGTTCACAAAAACGTGTCCATGCGTAACGAGTTGTCTCGCATGAGAACGAGAAAGCGCAAAACCCAATCTGTAAACGGTGTTGTCCAATCGAGATTCAACGAGTTGAACAAGCACTGTACCTGTAACGCCTTTGGATCTCATAGCTTTATCAAAGTACTTTCTGAATTGTTTTTCAAAGATGCCATATGTTCTCTTCATTGCCTGTTTAGATCTTAACTGCTTGGCATAATGCGTCATTTTCATTCTATCTCTTCCGTGCTGTCCAGGAGCGTAAGGCCTTTTTTCAAAAGGGCATTTACTTGAATAACACTTATCGCCCTTTAAAAACAACTTCATTCCTTCTCTTCTGCATAGCCTACAAACTGAGCCGGTGTATCTAGCCATATCGTTAGAACCTCCTTACATTCTTCGTCTTTTCTTTGGACGGCAACCGTTGTGGGGAACTGGCGTTATATCTTTGATATTTTGAACGTCCAATCCTGCGGCTTGAAGTCCTCTCACTGCCGATTCACGCCCCGGCCCTGGTCCTTTAACCATCACGTCTATTTTTTTCATGCCCATGTTCAAAGCATCTTTTGCCACCTTATCAGCGGCCAACTGAGCAGCGTATGGAGTTGATTTTTTTGAACCAGAAAAGCCTATGTCTCCTCCACTTGACCAGGTTAGAACGTTCCCCTCTTTATCGGAAATAGTTATAATTGTGTTGTTGAAAGTGGAGTAAACATGAGCTACACCATAATCTACATGAATTTTTTTCTTGCTACTCTTTCTCGTCTTTGCTTTACCTTTACTCTTAGCCATTCAAAACCTCTCCCTTATCTTCCTTTAATGCCATGCGAAGGTCCTTTTCTAGTCCTCGCATTTGTTTTTGTTCTTTGTCCTCTGACAGGCAACCCCTGTCTATGTCTAATGCCTCTGTAAGAACCTATTTCTATAAGCCTTTTAACGTTTCGCTGAATCTCCTGTTTAAGTTCACCTTCAACTTTGTAATGGGAATTTATGTACTGTGTAATACTCCTAATTTCATTGTCATCAAGATCCTTTATCTTTTTATTGAAGGGTATACCAGTTGCTTCAAGTATTTCCTTTGCCCTCGTTCTTCCTATACCGAAAAGGTATGTTAAACCTATGAAGGCATGCTTCTCATTTGGCAAGTCTACACCAAGAACACGAGCCATATTCTCTTAGATCCCTCCTTTAACCTTGTCTCTGGTTGTGTTTGGGATTCTTTGAACATATAACCCTTACCACACCATTTCTTCTGACGATTTTGCATGCATCGCAGCGTTTCTTGACAGATGCTCTAACTTTCATAGTCAAAACCTCCTTTAATTCCTTTTTCTATATACTATACGCCCTTTTTTTAAATCGTAAGGTGATAACTCAACCACAACTCTGTCGCCGGGTACAATTTTTATGAAATTTTGTCTCATCTTTCCTGAAATATGGGCCAGTATTTCAAGCCCATTGTCCAATCTAACTTTAAACATCGTGCTTGGAAGAGAATCCAGTACCTTCCCCTCTATCCTTATAACATCCTTTTCAGACATTCAATCCCTCCGGCATGGTTAAAATTTCCACTTCTCCGTTATGAAGGACTACGGTATTTTCGTAATGAGCGCTGGGAGAATTATCCAGCGTTACCACTCCCCATCCATCGTCTAAAACTCTGATCTTCCACGTTCCCATGCTTACCATCGGTTCAATGGCTATCACAAGACCATTTCTCAACGGTATACCAGTTCCGGCTTTTCCGAAATTCGGAACTTGAGGCTCTTCATGAAGATTTCTGCCTATACCATGACCGACGTAATCTCTTATGACGGAGAACCCATGGGCTTCAACCGTGGTTTGAATGGCATGTGAAACATCTCCCAGTCTGTTTCCAACTTTCAACATCTTTATTCCTTCAAAAAAAGAATCCTTGGTCACTTCAACTAATTCTTGGCGCTTTTCATCCACTTCACCAACTATATAAGTTCGCGCTCCATCACCATACCATCCGTTGTGAATGGTACCGACATCGATCGAAACGAGATCGCCATCTTTTACGACAACTTTTTTTGAAGGAATACCGTGAACTACCATTTCATTCAAGCTTATGCAGGCTGCCGCGGGAAATCCTGCATAGCCTTTAAAAGCGGGAATGACATTTCGTTTCTTAAAGTACTCTTCTATTAATCTATTCAAATCGTATGTTGTAACTCCATCTACGACGTACTCTTTTATGTACGCCAACACTTCGCCTACGATGGCATTTGGATACCTCATTTCTTCTATTTCATGCTCGCTTTTAAGCCGTAGCATCAAATGCCACCTACCATATTCAACAACATTTCTTTGACTTTTTCTACGTTAAGGGTACCATCCACTGTAAAAAGTATGTTTCTTTTCCTATAATAATCTATTACGGGCGTTGTTTGTTCCATATACACTTCGTAGCGCTTTTTCACAGTTTCTGGTTTATCATCGTCTCTTGTAATAAGCTTAACACCGCACACATCACAAGTTTCATCATGTTTGGGTGGATTTGATATCATGTTGTATATACGGCCACACTTAGGACAAACTCGTCTGGCAGAAAGCCTTTCAACTACAACATTTTCTGGCACTTTCACATACACTGAATACTCGATGGCTTTTTGCATGGATTTCAGCAATTCATCCAAAGCTTCAGCCTGCGAAAGCGTGCGGGGAAAACCGTCTAATATAAAACCCTTCTCAACATCTTTACGAGAAAGCCTTTCTCTTATGATGTCAATCATCAACTTATCTTCCACGAGCTTACCACTTTTTATGATTTCTTCAACTTTTTTTCCAAGTGGAGAACCCGCGGAAATCTCTTCTCTCAGCATATCACCAGTTGAAATATGTGGAATAGAAAATTCCTGTGATAAAAATTTCGCTTGCGTGCCCTTTCCAGCACCTGGAGGTCCCAGCATGACGATATTCATCATGGTTATCACATTCGTCCTTTCAATCTTCCTTTTTTGATGAAACCCTCGTAATGCCTCATTATCAAATGGGCTTCCATTTGCTGAACAACATCAAGAGCAACTCCAACGGCGATCATCATTCCGACACCGCCAACAACATATTGAGCACTTGCAACACCTACAACGGCCGACGTTAAATTCGGCAAAAGCGCGATGGCAACCAGTGCTAAAGCTCCAACGAAGGTAACTCTCGTCAAAACTTTGGAAAGGTAATTCTCTGTTGGTCTGCCAGGTCTTATGCCAGGAATGAATCCACCGTATTCTTTGATGTTATCCGAAACTTCGTGAACATCAAATGTAAGGGCGCTGTAAAAGTACGTGAAGAAAAAGACCAACAGGGCATACGTAACTATGTAAAGAACCGAATTAAATCCAAATATCTCTTGAAGGGTGTAATTCTTCATGAATTGTGCTATCATTGCTGGTATCATAACGATTGCAACTGCGAATATTATAGGAATAACCCCACCCTGGTTTACTTTTATCGGAATATAAGTTGATTGGCCGCCGTACATTTTTCTTCCAACTACTCTCTTAGCGTATTGAACGGTTATTCTTCTTTCACCTTGCATGACGTATATCAAGCCCACAACCGTTGCGACGAATATTATCGCAAAAAGCGTCCACGCTACTATTCCTATGTTGGAAATGACCATTTGTCCTATGTAGTAAGGATAGGTTGCAACAACTCCAGCGAATATCAAAACGGATATGCCGTTTCCAATTCCTTTATCCGTTATTCTTTCACCAAGCCAAAGCAAAAACATGCTTCCGGCTATCATACTGGTGGTGGAAAGAATGATAAAGGTGATCCTGTTCATTCCGGGCGTAATGAAAGCCGGATTCCCCACAGCTATAAAAACGGACATGATCAATCCTTGCAAAACAGCCAGCACAAGCGTAAGCTGTCGGGTATACTTTTCTATCTTTTGCCTTCCATGCTCTCCTTCCTTCGCCAACTCTTTTAACGATGGCATAACGGCCATTAGAAGTTGAAGTATAATAGACGCATTTATGTAAGGAGTAACACTCATCGTGAAAATGGACATCTTCCTCACGGCACCACCGGCAAATGCGTTGAAAAGTGTGAAAAGCCCTCCACCGCTTCCGCGCGTTATTCCTTCAAAGAAATTAGACCATTGATGAAGGTTTATTCCAGGAACGGGAATGTATATTCCCAATCTGAAAACGGCTAACATGGCAAAAGTGAAAAGGATCCTGCTTCTTAATTCTGGAATTTTGAAGGAATTCTTGAGTGCGTTCCACACTTTTAAATCACCTCTATCTTTCCACCCGCCGCCTCTATCTTTTCTTTCGCCATTGCACTAAAGGCATGCGCTTTAACGACAAGTGGCTTTGTAATAGTTCCATCCCCAAGTATTTTTACCCCATCCTCTAATTTTTTCACAATTCCTTTTTTTATCAAAGCTTCTGGAGAAACTTCTTCATTCTCACCGAAAAGATCGTTCAATCTTCCCACGTTCACGGCAACGTAAACTTTTTGATTGAAGTTCTTGAAACCGCGTTTTGGCAAACGCCTGTATATTGGCATTTGCCCGCCTTCAAAGCCCGGTCTCACATTTCCACTTTTTCTGGAACCCTGACCTTTCGTACCACGCGTGGAGGTTTTTCCGTGTCCGGAGCTTCTACCCCTTCCAAGAACTTTCTTTTTCTTTCTTGAACCTGGCGTTGGTATTATCTCATTTAGATTCATAGAAAATCCTCCTTACTTGCACTCTTCGACTTTGAGCAAATGTGAAATCTTGAATATCATACCGCGAATTTGCGGTGTGTCTTCCACTTCAACTACGCTATGCATTTTTTTCAGTCCCAAAGCTTTGACAGTTCTTCTCTGATCGTATTTAAAACCTATAGGACTCTTTACAAGTTCTATTCTCAATTTCATTCTTTCTCAGCTCCTTCTAAAACGTCTCCATGAAAGAGTTGCTTCAAAGTTATACCCCTAAGTTTTGCGTAATATTCCGGGGGCTTAATCTCGTTAAAAGCTTTGAACACAGCCCTTAGCATGGTTAAAGAGTTAGCGGAACCGAGCGATTTGCAAAGTACGTTCTTTATGCCCGCCAGTTCTAAAGCGGGTCTCACTGTTGTGCTGGAAATTATTCCAGTACCAGGTGCAGCTGGCTTTATAAGCATCTTTGCCGCATCGTACTTTACCAAAATTTCATGAGGTATGGTATCGTTAACAACAGAAACATCCACCAAGTTGCGCCTTGCCAAATTTGAAGCTTTTCTTATAGCAGGCACAACTTCTCTGGCACTCGCCACACCAAGTCCAACTTTTCCTTTTCTGTTTCCAACGACAACTATGGCTCTAAAACTTAAATTCTTTCCACCTTTAACGACTTTTACAACTCTCCTAATTTCGACAACGCTTTCTTCAAATTCATCTTGAACTTGAGGTTGGCGTGGCTGCCTTTTAAAGTTCTTTTTTTGATTGTTGAATTTATTCTGTCCTTGTTTGTTAACATCTTTGTTTTCTGGCATTGACTTACCTCCTTAAAATTTCAGACCGCTCTCACGAGCGCCATCGGCTATTTCTTTTACTCTTCCGTGATAGAGAAATCCTCCTCTATCAAAAACAACTTTCGTTATACCAATTTCGAGAGCACGTTTTCCTATTTCTTTACCGATGTGACGAGCAGCTGCTTTATTCCATGTTTTTCCATTCAATGCTTCTCTTATTTCTTTCTCAGTGGTAGAAGCACTTACAAGCGTTCTTGAATGTTCGTCGTCTATAATTTGAGCGTAAGCATGTTTGCCGCTTACAAACACCGCCAATCTTGGAGCATTGGGGGTGCCTGATATCTTTCTTCTAATGGCTAAATGCCTCTTCAATCTTTTGGCTTTTCTATCAAAAGGCTTGAGCACGACTCTTACCTCCCTTAAGCTTTCTTAACTTCTTTAGTTATAACGTGTTCGCCAACATACCTAACACCTTTACCCCTTGCGAATGGCATTGGTTCACGCGTTTTCCTTATGTTGGCCGCAACTTGACCAACAAGCTCTTTGCTGGCTCCCTTCACCACAATTGATGAAGGCCGTGGAACTTCTATCGTGATGCCTTTAGGAGGTTCAATCTTTATAGGATGAGAGTATCCCAAAGTTAAAACAAGGGTGTTGCCCTGCATCTGCGCTCTGTATCCAACTCCCTGAATTTCGAGTTCCTTTTTGAAACCTTCCGAAACGCCCACGATCATGTTGTGTAACAAAGACCATCGGGTCCCCAAAAAAGCTTTTGCTTTCTTCATCAACCTGGGCGGAAGATCCACATCTTTGTTCTCTTCTACCCATATCTGATTTCCTTCCATTCTGAACTTCACATAAGTGTAATCCATGGAAAACTCACCCAACGGTCCTTTAACGGTCACTTTGTTGGGTTCTATCTTAACATCAACACCGTTTGGTACGACAATCGGTTTCTTCACAAGACGAGACATTCACTGCACCTCCACTTACCAAACGTACGCTATGAGCTCTCCGCCAATACCTAGAGCCCTCGCTTCTTTGTCAGTTACAACTGGTTTCTTTGGATTGGACGTCGTCAATATGGCAATTCCCAATCCACTATTCACGGTCGGGATCTTATCTTTTGAAACGTATACGCGCCTCCCAGCGTGGGAAACCCTCACAATTGAATTTATCGTTCTAACTTTTTCCCTCTTCTTTCCGTGATACTTCATGTAAATTCTCAAAATTCCTTGTTTTCCATCTTCTATGTACCTGTAATCTTTTATAAATCCCTCTTTTTTCAAGATATCAAGTATGTCTTTTTTCAGCTTAGAAGCTGGCACGTCTACTTCTTCCTTAAAAGCTAAATTGGCGTTTCTTATCCTGGTTAGCATATCAGCTATGGTATCACTGTACATCTTATTTCACCACCTCACCAACTGGCTTTTTTCACGCCAGGTAGTTTGCCTTGAAGAGCCATTTCTCTCAGGCAAACTCTGCAAATTCCAAATTCATTGTAAACAGAATGCGGTCTTCCGCATATTTTACATCTTGTGTACTTTCTTGTTTTGTATTTTGGTTCTTTTTTACTCTTATTTATAAGCGCTTTACGTGCCATCTCATCACTCCCTTTAAGCATTTCTGCGGAAAGGCATGCCTAATTTTTCCAAAAGTGCCCTCGCTTCTCGATCGGTTTTGGCGCTTGTCACTATGATTATATCCATTCCCTGCGTTCTTGTAACGTCTTCGGGTGAAACCTCTGAAAATATGAGTTGTTCCGTTACACCCAACGCGTAGTTCCCTCTTCCATCAAAAGCGTTGGGATTCGTTCCCCTAAAGTCACGAACTTTTGGAAGAGAAATGTTGAACAACTTGTAAAGAAAATTGTACATTCTTTCCCTACGTAAAGTTACCTTTGCACCAACTGGCATTCCTTTTCTTATTTTAAAATTAGATATGCTCTTCTTTGCACGTGTAACAACTGCTTTTTGACCAGCTATCATGGTGAGCTCTTGGGCGTGTTTTTCAATAACGGCCGCATTTCTTGCCTCAGATCCAATTCCCATATTTATAACTACTTTCAGGAGTCTGGGAACGGCTAATTTGTTTTTGTAACCGAACTCTTTCATGAGTGCTGGAACGACTTCGCGTTCGTAGATTTCTTTAAGAGCTACGGACATTCAAAACCTTCCTCCTTTCGCCGAGATCATTCTTTGTCTATGATCTCGTTGCATTTCTTACAATATCTTACTATTTTGCCGCCCTCGACGACTCTATGGCCAATTCTGGTTGGATTTCCACAATTTGGACATATCACCTGTACCTTTGAAGCGTATATCGGTGCTTCCCTTTCTATTATTCCGCCTTCTCTAACCGTTGCAGTTGGCCTTTGATGCTTTTTCATCATGTGAACGTTCTGGACAACGACTTTGTTCTCGTTTGGAAGCACTCTCAAAACTTTTCCACGTTTTCCTTTATCTTTACCACTTAAAATCACAACGGTATCGTCTTTTCTCACATTTAAAGCATGTTTTCTTTTATTCATAAACCCTCACCTCACAACACTTCAGGAGCCAAAGAGATGATCTTCATGTATCCCTTTTCTCTGAGCTCCCTTGCAACCGGTCCAAAAATTCTGGTACCGCGTGGTTCGTTATCTTTTGTTATAAGAACTGCAGCATTGTCATCGAATCTCACATAGGAACCATCTTTTCTTCTTATCTCTTTTTTCGTTCTAACTATAACAGCTCTAACTATTTCGCTTTTTTTAACTTCCGCTCGCGGAATGGCCTCTTTAACTGTACCGATAACAACGTCTCCAACTCTACCAAATTTTCTCTTTGAACCACCCATTACTCTTATAACAAGGATCTTCTTGGCTCCGGAGTTATCAGCTACTGTCAAAACGCTTTCCTGCTGAATCATTCTGGAACACCTTCTCCCTTGCTTACTTCTTCTTCTTCGGATGTTAGAATGTTTTTCTTCAGTATTTCAACGAGTTTCCAGCTTTTTTCTTTGCTAATTGGTCTTGTTTCTTCAATCTTTACTATGTCTCCTTCATGACATTCGTTGTTTTCATCGTGAACTTTGTATTTTGAAGTCCTTATTATAGTTTTTCCAAATCTTCTATCACGAATCGTGTTTTCAACAGCAACAACAATTGTCTTATCCATCTTATTGCTAACAACTTTTCCAACAAGTCGCTTCTTCATTTTCACCTCTCCTTTCAATCAGAGGTGGCTCTGCTGCCGTTTTTTCTGTTTTCCAGGCCGAGCTCTTTCTCTCTTATTAAAGTTTTTATTCTTGCTATGTCCCTTTTAACCTCTTTTATTTGAGACGTATTATCCAACTGTGACAACTCAAGCTGAAATCTCAATTTGTAAAGTTTTTCTTTTTGTTCTAAAACGAGGTCTTTTAACTCTTCCGCCGTCATATCACGAAGATCCTTCGCCTTCACAATGATTCACCTCCGAATGACGGTCGTGAAACTATTCTGGTCTTTATGGGGAGCTTAGCCGCAGCCAATCTCAAAGCTTCCAACGCTAAATCTTTGTTAACTCCTCCAACTTCAAACATGATTTTACCAGGTTTAACAACCGCCACCCATTTTTCAGGGGCTCCCTTACCTTTTCCCATTCTGCTGTCAGCAGGATGTTTTGTAATAGGTTTATCTGGAAAGATTCTTATCCAGATCATACCGTTCCTTTTAAGCTTTCTCGTTATGGCAACACGGCATGCTTCTATTTGTCTGTTGTTTATCCATGCCGGTTCCAATGCTTTAAGCCCCCACTCACCGAAATTCATTTCGGTGCCGCCTTTCGCAAGGCCACGCATTCTTCCACGTTGTTGTTTTCTATATTTAACCCTCTTAGGGATCAGCATCTTCAAACCTCCTTATCAACGAGTCAAGCGGATTTTGCTTTATCTTTATTTTGTTGTTCGCCGGTAAAAATCCAAACTTTAACTCCCAGAACTCCGTACTTGGTCTTTGCAACTGCAAAACCATAATCCACTTTGGCTCTTAGCGTTTGTAGCGGAACCCTTCCTTCTCTGTACCATTCAGTTCTCGCTATTTCAGCGCCATTTATTCTTCCACTTACCATTATTTTTATTCCTTTAGCGCCTTTCTTTTGAGCCATCTGAATGCTACGCTTCATGGTCCTTTTGTAAGACGCCCTTTTCTCAATCCTTGATGCCACAAATTCTGCGGTAAGTTGTGCATCTAATTCGGGCGTTTTGACTTCTTCAATGGTGATATTTACATCTCTATCTTGCGGAACCACAGAGCGTATTAAATTCCTTATGTTCTTTATTTCGGCACCTTTTTTACCTATGAGTATTCCAGGTCTTCCGGTTACAATCGTAACCGTTGCTCTCTTACCGGAACGAGAGATTTTTATTTCCGATATTCCAGCATGGTAATAAGCTTTTTTAACAACTTTTCTGATCTTTTCGTCTTCTATAAGGTAATCAGCGTAATTCTTTTCATTGAACCACGTGGCCTGCCAGTCCGTGGAAATTCCCAATCTAAAACCTCTTGGATGTACCTTTTGACCCACTTTATTGCACCTCGCTCTCGTCTGAAGTCTTTTCTTCTTTCAAAACGTTTTCTTTTGATCTATCGCGAACCACTATGGTTATGTGCGATTGTCTTTTTAAAATGAGCGAAGCGCGCCCGCGAGCCATTGGATTCATTCTTTTGAGTCTTGGACCATCATCCGCCGTACACCTTACCACGTAAAGCGAATCCACATCAAGATTAAAGTTATTTTCAGCGTTGGCTATTGCCGAATTCAACACCTTTTCAACCATTTTAGCGCCTTTTTTGGTGGAAAATTCCAATATCTGGAGAGCCTCGCTGACGTCCTTACCTCTTATAGCATTTAAAACAGGCCTTACCTTGTAAGGACTTACCTGTAAATATCTTCCAACAGCTTTCGCCTCTATGGGAGGCTGCTTGGAGGCTTTCCTCATTCTGTGAAAAATTGAACGTTTCGGCCTTTTACCATTTTCTGGCATTCAGATCATCCTCCTCATTTCTTCACTTCTCCCTTAGAGGCTTTTTTGTCGGCATGACCACCGAAACGCCTCGTTGGTGAAAATTCACCGAGTCTATGTCCAACCATCGCCTCCGTTATGTAAACGGGAATATGTTTTCGTCCATTATGAACTGCTATAGTATGACCTATCATATCGGGAACGATCATCGACGCTCTAGACCATGTCTTGATGACCTTCTTTTGTCCTGTCTCGTTAAGAGCCTGCACTTTTTTTAAGAGTTTCAAATCAACGTAAGGCCCTTTTTTGGTCGAGCGACTCACATTTATTTCCTCCTTTCAATTACTTGCCTGCGTTTCTGCGTCTGACTATGAACTTATCTGATGGTCTCTTTCCTCTACGCGTCTTGTAACCCTTGGCAGGTACTCCCCATGGGCTTTGAGGAATCTTTCCACTCTTTGTTTTTCCTTCCCCTCCACCCATTGGATGATCCACAGGATTCATAGTCATTCCTCTAACAGTTGGTCTTATTCCAAGCCATCTCTTTCTTCCAGCTTTGCCATATGATTCGTTAGAATGCTGCTCATTTCCAACAACTCCAATGGTAGCCATACAAGTTTCTCTTACCTTTCTCAACTCACCAGATGGCATCTTAAGCAAAGCATATCCGCCTTCTCTTGCCATAAGTTGAACTGAATTTCCGGCGCTTCTGGCTATTTTACCCCCCAAGCCGGGTTTTAATTCGACGTTGTGAACAAAAGTACCTACAGGTATATGAGTCAAAGGTAGAGCGTTTCCAACCTTTATCTCAGAATTTGGCCCTGCCGTTACAACGTCTCCAACTTTCAAACCCTTTGGGGCTAAGATGTATCTCTTTTCTCCATCAGCGTAATGGAGTAAAGCAATACGTGCACTTCTATTCGGATCGTACTCTATAGAAAAGACTTTCGCAGGGATATCGAATTTGTCTCTTCTGAAATCGATTATTCTGTACTTTCTTTTATTTCCACCGCCCTGGTGCCTTACGGTAATTCTTCCATACGAATTTCTCCCAGCCTTTGACTTCAAAGCCCTTGTGAGAGACTTTTCAGGTTTTGAGCGAGTGATTTCGGAGAAATCGGATGAAATCATATGTCTTCTACCAGGACTCGTGGGTTTATATTTCTTAAGACCCATATGGAGATTCTCCTTTCAGCAATTCGTTCGTCAAATTAAGCCTTCAAATTCTTGAATTTTGAATCCTTCTCTTAACTTAACAACAGCCTTTTTAAAAGAACGGGTGTAGCCTTCCGAACGTCCATATCTCTTTGGTTTCCCCTTGTAGTTCATTATTCTAACATTTTCCACTTCAACGTTATAAAGCTTTTCTATGGCATCTCTAACTTGATATTTGTTAACTCTTGAATCAACTTCAAAGGTGTAAGTGGAATTGGCAAAGTTGAGAGTGGATTTTTCGGTGATGATAGGTCTAATTATAACATCGTATGGTGTGAGATCATTTGCCATTGTTATACACCTCCACTATTTTGTCTACAGTACCCTTTGTTAAAACAAGCCATTCATGTTTCATTATATCGTAGACATTCAGGCCATCGACGTTTTTCTTTTCTTTTCCCGCATTGTCAGCAACTATAACCTTAACATGCGGTACGTTATTCGCCGCCCTTTTAACGTTAATTTGTTCATCTACCATCGTATCCAGAACGCATAACGCATTCAGTTCGGGAACTATCTTTTTGGCGATGGATATGAATTCCTTGGTTTTAGGTGCGCTCATTTCCATCTTATCAACAACTAAAAGTTTGTTCTCTCTAAATTTAACGGAAAGAGCTGATTTTATGGCAGCAACCTTCATCTTTTTGTTGAGTTTTTCAGAATAGTCTCTCGGTTTTGGAGGAAAGGTAACTCCACCGTGTCTCCAAAGTGGTGATCTATTTGAGCCAGCTCTCGCACGTCCTGTATGCTTTTGAGCCCAAGGCTTTCTACCGCCACCAGAAACTTCCGCTTTTGTCTTGGCAGATGCACTACCCTGTCTTCTGTCTGCCATTTGTTTGTGTATGTATCGAAATAACAAATCGTGATTTGGCTCTACGTTGAATATCGATTCTGGTAGATCGATCTTGCCAATTTTTTGTCCTTCGATGTTAAGAATATCCACTTCTGCCATAGCCATCACTTTCCTCCTCGCACGGCGCTTCTAACATACACAATAGAATTTTTGGCGCCGGGTAAAGCTCCTTTTAAAACTAACAAAGAGTTATCTTTATCAACTTTTACAACCTCAAGATTAAGAATCGTTCTATTAACATTTCCCATGTGCCCGGCCATCTTCGTACCCTTCAAAACTTTTCCAGGATAGGTATGCATACCCGTTGAACCATGTCTTGGATACTTAGTGCCATGAGTTTTATCATGTCCGCCAAAATTCCATCTTTTCACGGTACCTTGATAACCTTTTCCTTTGGTTCTACCTGATACGTCTACCATTTCTCCTTCTTCAAAGATAGATACATCTAAAACCTGTCCAATCTCGTATTCATCCACATTATCAACTCTAACTTCTTTGAGATACCTTGTCGGCTTCACACCGGCTTTTTTAAAATGTCCTTGCATAGGTTTGTTGACGTGCTTTTCTTTCACATCTTCAAATCCTATTTGGATGGCATTGTAGCCGTCGTTTTCCACAGTTTTCTTTTGAACAACGACACAGGGGCCCGCTTTTACAACGGTAACAGGCACGGCTACACCTTCTTTGTATATCATAGTCATTCCTATCTTTTTTCCAATTAGAGCTTTCATTTAAAGCACCTCCAGCCGTTTTGTCAAAGCTTTAATTCCACTTCCACGCCGGCCGGGAGATCCATTTTCATCAACGATTCTACTGTCTGAGGCTGCGTTTCAAGAATATCAATCAACCTTTTATGAACTATCTTCTCAAAATGTTCCCTCGAATCCTTGTTGACATGAGGAGACCTCAAGACACAGTAAACGGTTCTCTCCGTTGGAAGGGGTATAGGTCCTGATACTTTGGCATTTGTCTTCTTTACGGTTTCAACGATCTTTCTCGCCGATTGATCTAACAATTCGTGATCGTACGCTTTCAATTTTATTCGAATCTTGGATTTTGCCATTCAAATAAACCTCCTTCAAAAGAGCGAGGGGGGATTTTCCCCCTCACTTGTCACTCGATTATCTTCGAAACAACACCTGCGCCAACTGTTCTTCCGCCTTCACGGATGGCGAATCTCATTCCCTCTTCGAGGGCAACAGGTTTGATGAGTTCCACTTTCATAACGGTGTTGTCACCAGGCATGACCATTTCGACTCCCTCAGGAAGTCCGGCAATTGTTCCCGTGACGTCAGCCGTTCTAATGAAGAACTGTGGCCTGTAACCTACGACAAAAGCTGTGTGTCTTCCACCTTCTTCTTTCTTCAAAACGTAAACGTTAGCTTCAAATTTCGTGTGTGGCGTGATAGAACCCGGTTTTGCCAAAACCTGTCCTCTTTCCACTTCTTCCTTCTTAACTCCTCTAAGCAAACAGCCAATGTTGTCACCAGCTATTCCTTCGTCAAGAAGCTTTCTAAACATTTCAACGCCGGTAACAACCGTCTTCCTCGTTTCTCTCAAACCAACGATTTCCACTTCATCGTTAACATGAATCTTTCCACGTTCAACTCTACCGGTGACAACCGTTCCACGCCCCGTGATGGTGAATATGTCTTCAATAGGCATCAAGAAAGGTTTATCAACGTCTCTGACCGGATCTGGAATGTAGTCATCAACAGCATCCATGAGTTCCAAAATCTTCTTTGCCCACGGATCATCGATGTTATCAGCTTCAAGAGCTTTAAGAGCGCTTCCGCGGATAATAGGTACTTCATCACCCGGATATTCGTATTTGGAAAGAAGTTCTCTAACTTCCATTTCAACCAAATCGATGAGTTCTGGATCGTCAACCATGTCAACTTTGTTTATGAAAACAACCATGGCTGGAACGTTAACCTGTCTTGCGAGCAATATATGTTCTCTTGTCTGTGGCATGGGACCATCTGTTGCCGCAACGACCAATATGGCACCGTCCATTTGAGCGGCACCGGTGATCATGTTTTTGATGTAGTCAGCGTGTCCAGGGCAGTCGATATGAGCGTAGTGTCTCTTATCAGTCTCGTATTCAACGTGCGCGGTGTTTATGGTTATACCTCTTGCTTTTTCCTCTGGAGCTTTATCGATTTCTTCAAAAGGAATGAATTCGGCTTCACCTTTGATTGCCAATATCTTCGTGATAGCCGCTGTCAACGTGGTCTTACCGTGGTCAATATGTCCTATCGTTCCAATATTGAGATGTGGTTTACTTCTTACAAATTTCTCTTTCGCCATTGAAATTCAACCTCCTTAAATGTTTTAAAGGTTTTTCACCTGTTTAATACCTTTTCTGCGAAATTCTCCGGTACTTCATCGTAATGAGAGAATTTCATCATGTAAATAGCCCTTCCCTGGCTTAACGATCTTAAAATCGTCGCAAAACCGAAGAGCATACCTAATGGCGCATGGGCCTTTATTATACGCGCATTTCCTCTCGTATCAAAGCCCAATATTTGTGCTCTTTTTGAATTCAAATCGGCAACAATGTCTCCCATGTACTCTTCCGGTGTTGTGATTTCCAATTCCATTATTGGTTCCATAAGTTTAGGCTTCCCTTTGCTAAGAGCTTCTTTAACAGCCATCGATGCCGCTATTTTAAAAGCCATTTCTGATGAGTCAACTTCGTGGTAAGATCCATCGTACAAAGTGGCTTTGACATCGACCACTGGATAACCACCAAGCGTTCCAACCATCAATCCTTCTCTTACACCCGCTTCAACAGCGGGGATGTACTCTTTGGGAACCACCCCACCAATGATCTTGTTCTCAAAAATTATGCCTTTCCCTCTCTCAAGAGGTTCGAATCTTATTCTAACATGACCGTACTGGCCACGCCCACCACTTTGCCTTATGTATTTTCCTTCAGCATCAACCGGAACACTAATAGTTTCCCTGTAAGCAACTTGAGGGCGCCCCACTCTTGTTTGAACGTTGAATTCTCTCTTTAGCCTATCTATTATTATTTCAAGATGAAGCTCTCCCATTCCAGATAATATCGTTTCGCCACTTTCTTTATCGGTGGAAACCCTAAAGGTTGGATCTTCATCCATCAATTTGGTAAGTGCAGCTTCCAGCTTCGATTCTTCATTTTTGGTTTCCGGTTCTACTGCTATGGAAATAACCGGCTCCGGAAACTCTATGGATTCCAAAATTATAGGCGCATCATCGGATGAAAGCGTGTCTCCCGTTCTTGTTGATCTTAATCCAATTCCGGCAACAATGTCGCCAGCTGTAACGTAATCAACATCTTGGCGTTTATCCGCAAACATGAACATCAACCTTGCTACTCTTTCTTTAACTCCTTTAGACGTGTTGTACACGTAACTTCCCTTCGTCAATTTTCCCGAATAAACCCTAAAATAGGTTAACTTTCCAACATACGGATCGGACATTATCTTGAAAGCCAAAGCACAAAACGGTTCGTCTGGCGAAGGATGCCTCTCAGTTTCTTCACCGTCTGGCGTTTTACCTTTTACAGGCGGCATGTCCAGAGGAGAAGGAAGGTAATCAACTATGGCATCCATTAACGGTTGAACGCCTTTGTTCTTAAATGCGGAACCGCAGAAAACTGGAACAAATTTTGATTCAATGGTGCCTCTCCTTATTACCTCTTTTATTTTGCTTACTGGGACATCTTCTCCATCAAGGTAAAGTTGGAGTATTTCATCGTCTATATCCGCAAGTTGCGTCAACATCTCATCTCTGAGTTCTTCCGCTTTCTCTCTCAAATTTTCTGGTATATCTTCATACTCCATCTCTATGCCAAGATCGTCTTTCCACTTTATGGCCTTCATTTCTATCAAATCTATAACGCCTTCAAATTCGCTTTCAGCCCCTATTGGACACTGAAGCACCAACGGATTAGCCCCTAATTTATCTATCATAGACTGGACGGACATTTCGAAGTCCGCCCCCATCTTGTCCATCTTATTCATAAAGGCTAAACGAGGAACGTCGTATTTATTCGCCTGTCTCCAAACCGTTTCCGATTGAGGTTCGACGCCAGCCGCCGCATCAAAAACGGCAATTGCTCCATCCAAAACACGCAAAGCTCTTTCTACCTCAACTGTAAAGTCCACGTGTCCGGGCGTATCAATCAGATTCACACGACAGCCTTTCCAATCAAAAGATATAGAGGCAGACGTTATGGTTATTCCCCGTTCTTTCTCCTGTACCATCCAATCTGTTGTGGTATTACCTTCATCAACATTACCTATCGCATGTTTTTTACCGGCGTAAAAAAGAATGCGCTCGGTAGTCGTGGTTTTTCCGGCATCTATATGGGCCATTATGCCAATGTTTCTAAGCTTATCAAGCAACAGAGTACGTTCTGCCATCTACCTCACCATCTGTAATGTGCAAAAGCTCTGTTAGCCTCCGCCATCTTTTGAACGTCTTCTCTTTTCTTCACGGCCGCACCGGTATTTTCATAAGCGTTCAACAACTCTTCGGCAAGCTTTTGGCTCATCGGTTTTCCTTTTCTTGCGCGAGCGGCAGCTATTATCCATCTAACGCCTAGAGACGTTCTTCTGGGTTCCTTAACCTCTATTGGAACCTGATAGGTGGCTCCTCCAACCCTTTTGGGCCTAACTTCCAAGACAGGCGCTACATTTTCAAACGCTTTCTTGAAAACCTCCAAAGCGTCTTTACCCGTCTTCTTTGCAATTATATCCATCGCTTCGTAGAATATTTTTTGTGCTTTTGACTTTTTTCCATCCCACATTATTTTGTTTATGAATTTTGTAACCAACACATCATGGTAAACGGGATCTGGCGTCACGCTTCTTACTTCAGCTCTTCTTCTTCTCATTTCACAATACCTCCAAAACTTACGAGCTCTTCTTCGGACGTTTCATACCGTATTTGCTTCTCGCTTTTTTTCTACCTTCAACACCCTCGGCATCAAGGGCACCTCTAATTATTTTGTATCTCACACCTGGAAGGTCCTTAACCCTTCCACCTCTTACCAAAACAACAGAGTGCTCCTGCAAGTTATGACCTATACCAGGAATGTAAGTCGTTACTTCTATCCCATTCGTCAGCCTCACCCTTGCAATTTTTCTTAAAGCCGAGTTAGGCTTCTTAGGTGTTTGAGTGGTAACACGCACGCAAACGCCCCGCTTCTGTGGATTTCCACCAAGAGCAGGTGATTTCGTCTTCGATTTGCTTCTACTTCTTCCTTTTCTTATTAATTGATTTATCGTCGGCATTTGTCGGTTCCGCTGCCTCCTTTCAATTTTAACAAATCAACGCGTTTGTATTCTACAACATGAACAAAGAATAGTCAACACGATAACATTACAGACTTCAAAAAGTTACCTTTTTTTAAAGTAAAACTTTGTCCGACTTTTTTATGGCCTTGAAAAGTGTTGACGTAGACACAGTATTTTGTTATAATGTTGCTAACAACGCACACAATCTGATTTTCCGATGGGTGCCCGTGTGGTTATCGGAAAAGAGGATGATTGTGGTGGAAAAACCGATGGAGGTGTTTTTGTGAAAGAGATAATAAAAATGAAGCAACTTCTCGAAGCGGGAGTCCACTTTGGACATCAAACCAAGAGATGGGAACCAAAGATGAAACCGTACGTGTATGCCGCAAGAAAAGGCATATACATCATCGATTTACAGCAAACCGTAAAACTTTTAAAAGAAGCGTACAATTTTGTAAGCGATCTGGGGAAAAATGGAAAGACGATCCTCTTCGTATGCACCAAACATCAGGGTGCTCAAACCATTGAAGAGGAAGCCAAAAGGTGCGGAGCTTTTTATATCAACAAGAGATGGGTTGGTGGACTTTTAACCAATTTTTCCACGTTATCAAGGAGAATAAACAGACTTCATGAACTTGAAGAAATGGAAGAAAAGGGCGAATTTGATGAGTTGCCAATCAAAGAGGCCAACAAACTTCGCAAGGAATTGGAAAGATTAAGGAAATACCTTAATGGAGTAAAAGAAATGAAAAAGATCCCAGATGCCCTTTTCATAGTGGATCCCAAACGAGAATACAATGCCGTTCGGGAAGCGCATAAATTGGGAATCCCAACGGTGGCTATAGTGGACACGAATTGTGACCCGGACGAAATTGATTACGTCATTCCTGGCAATGATGACGCTATCAGGGCCATCAAATTGATAACTTCAAAGATAGCAGATGCTTATTTAGAAGGAAAAGAAGGACAAAGTGACGAACAGGAAAAAATTTCAGAAGAAGCCACTGAAACAGAAATTATTTCTGAAGAAGCAGTAAATGAAAAAAAAGAAGAAGTTGAAACTGAAGAACAAGAGGAAACTCTAAGCGAATGATGAAATAACAAGCGTGTGCCTGTGGCTCAATGGATAGAGCGTTGGACTCCGGATCCGAAGGTTGCGGGTTCAAGTCCCGCCAGGCACACCAAGGATCCACAATATCATGTATGAGTGTGGAGGCGTGCCCGAATGGCTAAGGGGCCGGTCTCGAAAATCGGTGGTGCTCACGCACCTTCTGGGTTCGAATCCCAGCGCCTCCGCCATCTCTCAAGGACACTAATCGTGTCCTTGAATTATTTTCAAGATGCGAGGTGGCAATATGAACGCCATAGAAGTAAAAAAATTAACCAAACAGTTTAAAAAAGAGCTACTTGTCCTCGATTCGATATCTTTCAATGTGAAAGAAGGCATATGCTTTTCCTTGATCGGCCCAAATGGAGCTGGAAAATCAACTCTTATAAAGATATTGACCACCTTGCTAAAACCAACTTCGGGAGAAGTGTCTATTTTTGGACACCCTTTAAAAGAAAGAAAAAATATAAGGAAAAAAATTGGTTTGGTTTCTGAAAACACGGTTTTTTACGATCAGCTTTCCGCCATGGAAAATCTCATGTTTTTTGCAGGGCTTTACCATATTCCAAGAAAAGTTGCCAAAATCCAAGCAGAAAAACTTTTAAAGCTCGTAGACATGTGGAAGTGGAAAGACAAAGCCATTAAGGAGTTCTCAACAGGAATGCGCCAAAGGATAAACATTGTAAGAGGACTGATACATTCTCCACAACTTTTGTTTTTAGACGAGCCAACTTTAGCCCTTGATCCTCAAACTTCTCAAATAATAAGAGAGAGCATAAAAATCGCAAAAAAAAGAGGCATAACCGTATTCTTCACAACTCACTATATGAAAAACGTAGAAGAACTTGCAGACGAAGTGGCAATTTTAAACGACAAAAGGATTGTGGCCCAAGGAAGTTTAAGTAAGATAAAACGCAAATTTGACTCAAACGAAAAGAGAGTGGAAATAACCTTTGAAGACGAAACAAACGCTCAAAGAGCATACAAAATATTGAAAGGTGTACTAAAAGATAATGTTAAAGCACACGACACTTCTGTCTTTCTGATTTTGGAAACTTCTACCTCCCTTAAAGATGTGCTCTCGCTAATAACGAAAAACGGACTCCTTGTAAAAGATGTAAACACACACATCGTATCATTGGAAGAAATTTTTGTGAAGCTAACTTCGAACTGAAAAACGAAAATGATCTACTCATGTTGTGCGTGAACATTACGAAAGATATTACGTGATATTACAAAAATTCTTATGGAATACTCACGTATGTTCTGATAATTGCTTCGAGGATGAGGTTTAATCCTTTGTTGAAATACTTTGTAACTCACGTTGTGCGTGAAGATTAAAAAAGCAAAAAAGGCGTAAAGCAGGTCATTGAAAAAAGGCATAAATATTGAAAAGCCGGCAACACCTTTTGTAAAATTAATTTGAACAAACCAATCAACAGGAGGTGTTGCCGGCATGAATATTA